>JAAFJT010000117.1 GCA_013298955.1 Chitinophagales bacterium | reverse complement strand
GCTTTTCCATTATTCGCTTTGGTGAAATCATCTACAAATTGTTGCAAATACGGGTCAGACGCAATCATAAAAGTCGTAATACTAATCCCACCTTTTCGACATTGCGCCGCCAAAGCAAGGGTTCGATTCACGATTTTTCGGTCTAAACCAAACGCATTTTTATAATACGTTTTGCCTTTTTTGATGCAAGTTGGTTTGCCATCCGTAATCATAAAAATTTGTTTATTGGCATGTTTGCGCCGCCGCAAAAGATCCATTGCCAACTCCAAACCTGCCACCGTATTCGTGTGATACGGACCCACTTCCAAATACGGCAAATCTTTGACCTCAATTTGCCATGCATCATTGCCAAAAACAATTACATCTAAGGTATCTTTGGGATATTGCGTTTTGATGAGTTCGGCTAAAGCCATCGCCGTTTTTTTCGCGGGCGTGATGCGGTCTTCCCCGTATAAAATCATCGAATGTGAAATATCTATCATCAAAACCGTACTCATCTGGCTTTGATAAAAAGTTTCGTATATCTCTAAATCATTGGTATTCAATTTAAAATCATCAATCCCGTGATTGATTTGGGCATTGCGCACTGAATTAGAAACCGCCAGATGCTCCAACGGATCGCCAAATTCAAACGGGCGAACATCCGATGTAAATTCATCGCCTTTGCCGTTTGAACCCGTACTATGATTGCCGCGTTTGCTCTTTTTGAGCGAACCAAAAATCTCCTCTAATGATTTTTTACGCAAACCAATCTCCATTTTGGGCGTGATTTTGAAATTCAATTCATCGCTTTTGACTTCTTTGATGTAGCCTTTTTCCAACAAATCGTTTACAAAATCGCCCATACCATACTTGTTGTCCGTCAACTGATGTTGCCTGTCCAAGTCGCTGAGCCATGCCAACGCTTCTCCAACATTGCCCGATGTGAGGAGAATCAACTCTTGGAATAATTTCAACATTTTTTCAAAACCATTTTGCTCTGATGCTTGTGGGATGTATTTTGAAAAACGGTATCCTAAATTTCTCATAATCCAATGGTTTTAAGGAATTAGACAAACGAATTACAAAAACTTTTGGAGGATTTGAAACCCTCCAAAAGTTTGATAATCAATAGTTTATAAAAAAATAACGAGTTACAACAACCTTTGGAGGGTTTGAAACCCTCCAAAAGTTTGATAATCAATAGTTTATAAAAAAATAACGAATTACAACAACCTTTGAAGGGTTTGAAACCCTCCAAAGGTTTGATAATCAATAGTTTAAAAAAAACAATTATAATCGCGCTAATTCGCGTTGCAAATTGGCACGAGCTTTATCCTCAAACTTGGCGCGATAATCATCCGTTGTGAAAATAAAATCTTTATCCAAAAAATGTTGCAATACTTTTTTGCGCCCCCGATTGTACATAAAATTGGGATACAAAAAATATTCATCTCGGATTTGTTTGGAATACGTGTCATAAATCGTCTCTTCCGACCCCAAAATGCTCAAATCGAAATCCAAAAAATATTGGAAATCCAAAGACGCATCTTCGGGTGCTTCGTGATTTTGCGTTGCCAAAATATATTGCACCACTTTTTCAATGCGTGCAGGCGGATAACGGGTCTGATTTAGAAATTTCCGCGCAAATTCGGCACTTTTATCCTCATTACCCGGCTTATTTGGCGTAAAAATGGCATCATGAAACCAAATCGATAGATATACCGACTCCCAATCATTGATTTGAAACTCGTATTGTTTCAACTGATTCAGCATATCAATGACATGATTCAAATTGTGGTAATAACGCCGATGCGTCGTATATTGTTTGATAAGCTCGTCATAAGTCGTACTGACCAGACCAGACATGCCTTCTGTGTAAGGCGATAGTTTTTTATGCCAGATAATGCGCAAAAATTCGTTTTTCATATCGTCTCTTTAATGCACACAAATTTAGTAAAATTGCTACACATTTTTAAGGTTTTAGCAAAAAATGTTGTCGTTTTTTAAAAAAAATATCAAAGAATGCAACAACTGACCAGTTTCTCATAATCAGGACGGTCTGAAACGACTTTATAGATAAAACTTTCTTTGATTTCGGCTTCAAAAATCATAAAAACACCCGGCATTTGAAAGCTATCGCCTAAGTGTTTTCCAAAATCATTACTATATTTTTTTTGAAGGCTAAATCCTTGAATCCAGGTTTGCAAACCAAATAATTGCCCAAAAGAGCCTTTCATCAACCCGAAATCCATGTATAAACGGCAGGAAACATCCGAAATATGTTCAGCTCCTTCCAAATTGAAACGAGTGAAATATTCTTCTGCCACTTTATTTTCCGCCATATGCACGAAAATTAATTCCGTACCAGAAATTTTGAATTGTGGGCGTTTTTTAGACAATTCGTCCATCGCATGCCGACAAAATTGACAACCAAAATGGCGTAAAAAAACCAACAAAATCGGGTTTGTAACCGATATATCCGCCAAATTGCGCCCTCTATCGGTTATCATCCGTTTTAAAAGTTCACTAACAGGTGAAATCATAGTTATTCTATCCTAAACTTAAAATGGGTTACGTGCCTAAATTTTGGGCAAAAATAACAACAATCCTGCATTGAACCTAAATATTTATTGGTTTGAATCAAGAATGAAGGATTTTTAGGAATCAAGGACGTATTAATTAGATTTTTTAAAAAAAATCCCAATAAGTAGTTGAATCGAAATCAATTATCAACCGATTCGTATCGAATCAAGGTCGGCGAGGTTGCAACCTCGCCGACCTTTTGGATCGGTTCTAAAAATTATGCTAATTTCAAATTTTTGAACGCTTCTACCATATTGCTCACCGCCGCAGCAGACGCTTTCAACAATTCTTTTTCTTCTTTTTTCAATTTCAATTCAAAGATTTTTTCAATACCATTCTTGCCCAAAACGACAGGAACGCCCACACATAAATCTTTAATACCATATTGACCTGTCAAATACGCACAAACAGGGAACACACGTGGTTCGTCTTTAACGATAGCTTCCACCATCTGCGCAGCAGCAGCCCCCGGCGCGTACCATGCAGACGTGCCAATCAAACGACCCAATTCAGCACCGCCATCTTTGGTGCGTGCAATAATCGCATCCAATTTTTCTTCCGAAATCAATTCTGTGACAGGAATCCCGCCAACAGTCGTGTAACGCGGTAGTGGAACCATCGTATCGCCATGTCCACCCATCAAAATTGCTTGAATATCTTTTGGAGAAACGCCTAATTCGGTCGCTAAAAATGCCCGATAACGTGCTGTGTCCAAAATGCCAGCCATACCCATCACACGATTCGCAGGAAAGCCCGATTTTTTCAAAGCGGCATACGTCATCACATCCAACGGATTAGAAACGACAATAATAATCGTGTTTGGTGAATATTTCACCACATTTTCCGTTACACTCGTTACAATACCAGCATTAACCGATATCAAATCGTCCCGACTCATGCCCGGTTTGCGCGGCAAACCCGCCGTAATCACCACCACATCAGACCCTGCCGTTGCTGCATAATCGTCCGTGCCAACAATCGTTGTGCCGTAATAATCAATCGGAGCTTGTTGCCAAGTGTCCAAAGCCTTCCCTTGCGCAAATTCCTTTTTAACAGGAATGTCTAACAAAATGATTTCTTTGATAAAATCTTTGCTTGCCAAAACATTTGCTACGGTCGCGCCCACATTGCCCGCGCCGATGACGGTTACTTTACTCATGTGAAGATTTTTTTTAATTAAAAAATGAATATAAACATATAGATTATTAGATATTTTGACGGTTTTGCAAAGGTACAGCATTGCATCCAAGTAACCAATTTTTTCAATACTTGTTTTAATTTAGAAATGATTTTTTTGTAAAAAAGAGGTCGAATCAAAAGTTTTACTTAGCTTTGCCCAACTTAAATCCAACGATTGCGTTTTGGATTGCATGGATTATCCATTATTGAAAATCATATTTTTATCGATTAGCATTTAATTTACAACTATCATGAAAAGATTACTTGGAGGGCTTTTGACCATTTGTGCGTTGAATATGCCCCTCGAAGCATCCGCACAATCGAATGGTTGCGGCACGACTTCAGAGGATTTCAAAGTATTGGTCAAACAATTGGAACAAAATAAGGAGGATTTTAAGCGGGGTCTCGTCCAACCAAGGGGGATTATTACCTATGTGCCTATCAATTTTTGGTTGGTCGCCAAATCGAATGGGACAGGGCGCGTTTCCGAAGCAAAAGTATTGGAATTACTTTGCGCCATTAATAAGAAATATTTGGAAATGGATATTCAATTTTACTTGGCAAATGGCAATTTTTTCTATTTGAATAATGATGTGATTTACGATACGCCTGCGGGTACGAATGGGGCTAATTTTATTTCCAATGAAATTTACACTCGAAATAATGGCGCAAGGCACAATGCACTCAATATTTTTTTGACGAATAACGCCAATAGTGAATCCAATATTGGTGAAACCGTCTTGGGTTACTACTCCAATCGGTCGTTGAATAGTGAACCTGCGTATTATAATGACTGGATAGTGATTATCAAAAGTCAGGTCAGTGCGGCAAGAGCCCCTACCGCAGAACATGAAATTGGTCACTTTTTCAGTTTGTTGCACCCTTTTTATGGTTGGGACAAGCCTGTGATTTACAATGCGAATGGTACGGTGCAAACCGATTATCGTACTTCACAACCTTGTGTTTCGGCGGCAGCACCCGATGGCGTGAATCAAACAGAACGGGTTTCTCGCGGTGCTGATAAAAATTGTGATGTGTCAGGAGACCGTTTGTGCGATACGCCTGCGGATATTAACTTGGGTTTGGGGTGGAATGCGAATTGTACGTATAATGGTCTGGCAAAAGACCCTTTGTGCGTCGGTTTTGACCCTGACGAAACCAATATGATGGGTTATTTCGACAATTGCGAAAGCACTTTTTCGCCTTTGCAAAAAGCGATGGTTCGAGCCGATTTGTTGAATAATCCGAAACGCGCTTATTTGAGACCTAATTTAACGCCTAACATCGCTGATATTTCGACTTTACCAACGATTATAGCACCTATAACGGGTACAACGACGACGCATTCTAATTTTGCTCGCTTGGATTGGTCGGATGTACCGGGTGCAACCGCTTATTTGGTTGAAGTCAGTAAATTCAATAATTTCTCCGCAGATATTGCGAAACGGGCTGTTGTATTTAGCTCTAAATTTGATTTATGGGAACAAACCATTGCAGGTTTCTTGATTCCGGGACAATCTGTGAGCGTTTATTGGCGGGTGACTCCTTTTTCTAATTTTCAAGTTTGCTCCGCGCCAAGTGTGGTGGGCAATTTTACAACAGGTACAACGGTTGGAGTCCATGAAATCGAACATGTAAGCAATTTCACGATTGCGCCGAATCCAGTCGCGGCGGGACAATCCATGAACATTCAACTTTATACCGATGAAAGTTTTAATGCACAAGTTAAAATTTACAATGTAACAGGGCAATTATTGCAAAATCAAGCTATGAATTTTGAAATTGGTCCTAATTCGCGTCCATTAAGTATTGGAAATTGGGGCAAAGGCGTTTATTTATTGACTATTGAATCCGAAAAAGGTGTTTTAAATAAAAAAATTGTGTTGAACGAATAGAATATTCAAAAAGTTACCTAACTTTGTGGCGAAATCATAAAAATACCACATTTGTTTTATCCTACAAAGCGGTTTGCCCTCTGGCAAACCGCTTTTTTTCAATTTAAACAATTCATTACAATGAAAAATCTTAAAAGATTCCTACTGGGCATCCTTCCATTTCTGATTGCCTGTCAAACTTCCAAAAATTTTGTTTATAAAAAAATGCCCAATACCCCACAAGTGGGTTTTGACCTCGAAAATTCAGACGCAAAAGCGATTGAAATTGCCGATAAAGTCATGGAAGCCTGTGGCGGACGAGCGCAATGGGATAATGCTCATTTTTTGCGTTGGACTTTTTTTAATAAACGATATTTAATTTGGGACAAATTTCAACAACGAGTGCGAATTGATTATATCAATGAAGACATTAAAATTATTTTGAATTTAAAAACCATGACAGGCAAAGTTCAACTTAACAAACAAGAAACCACTCATCCTGATAGTTTAAAAAAATATTTAGAAATCGGTCGGAAAGTGTGGATTAATGATTCCTATTGGTTGGTCATGCCGTTCAAATTAAAAGATTCTGGAGTCAAACTCAAATCTTTGGGTGCGAAAAACAATTGGTTAGGTATTGCGAATGATGTTTTGGAAGTTACTTTTAAAAATGTAGGCGTTACGCCCAATAATAAATATTGGGTTTATGTCAATCCGTCGAGTCAATTGGTGACACAATGGGATTATTTTGAAAAATCGACCGATGATAAACCCAAAATGTCAACCCCTTGGCAAGATTATCGGAGTTTGGGGCATATTATGTTATCAGGGAATCGGGGCGATGGCAAATACCTTGCGCCGATGGGCGTTTATTTCAGTTTGCCAGAAACCGTTTTTGCCAATTTTGAAGAAATTGATTGGAAAAAGATGAAATAAAATGGGACTTTACGAACACTTACGTAAAGTCCCCCATTTTAGTAGGACTTTGCGAACACTTACGTAAAGTCCTATTGAAAAAAAATTATACAAAAAAGACGATTATCTTTGTTAATCAAAAATAAATATCTATCTTCGCTCTCACAAACAACAATTGAACAAAACTGCAAACCATTTAGCTCGCAGATTTGGCATTTTTTTAGAATGTAAGTGTAATGAACTGCACTCCATATTATCCATTTTTTCATTTAAAAAAACATCTACAATCTAATGAGGATGAGACCAACTGCGCAACTCTTTTATTTGCTCGTACTGTTTATGTTAAACAGCGTTAGCGGCAAAGCACAAAATCTGTACGGAAAAATCACCGATAGCAAATCTGGTGAAGCCCTTATTGGCGTGACCATTGTGTTAGATGGAACGGATAAAGGGACGCTATCAGACGCTTTTGGCAAGTACAAATTAGCGATTCCAACCAGTACGCCCAACCCATTTATTGTCAATGTGGCGATGATTGGTTATGTAGGTCAAAAAGTGTCTGTTAGCAATAATAATCCAGAATTAATGCTGGATGTTGCCTTACGCGAAGGCACGACACTCGGCGAAGTGATGGTAACTGCCAATCGGAAAGCTGAAAACTTGCAAAAAGTACCGATGAGTATCTCGACGTTAAGCCCTGCGGAATTGCGTCGGAATAACTCCTTAGAATTTAGAGATTATGCCATTCGCATTCCCAATTTGGCTTTTGGAACGCAAGGCGGCGGTGGTACTTTCAATGATGGGCGGATGTCTAATCAAATCAGTATCCGAAGTGTTGGCGGAGCGCAAGCCACCGCTTTTTATTTGGATGAAACCCCATTACCCGAAACGATTGACCCGCGTATCATGGATATTGCCCGCGTAGAGGTTTTGCGGGGTCCCCAAGGCACGTTATATGGCTCTGGTTCGATGGGCGGCGCGGTGAAAGTGGTCACGAATCGCCCTGATGCATCCAAAATGGAAGGTTCTGTTTTGTTGAGTACGGGCGTAGTGCGTGATGGTGCAATAGACCAGAATATCGAAGCCTTGTATAACATTCCATTGGTGAAGCGCAAAGTTGCTTTGCGGATTGGGGCGTTTAGAGATTACCAATCGGGGATTTTTGACAAAGTTTTGTTGAAATCTTGGAATGGTCAACCTGCCCGTATCCTCAATGCGAATACGCCGCATCAAACACAAGATGTGGTTGAAAACGTTGATGGCAAAACAAAATATGGTTTTCATGCTGGATTAGGCATTTATCCAACCGAAAATTTTGAAATGCAGGCAAAAGTCATTTATCAAAATTTGAGTGGCAAAGGCTATGATTTTGCGGATACGTGTGCTTGTAATTTGAAACAAAAACGCGTAGCTGGTTTTCCAGAAAGTTTTTACGACAAATGGTATCATGCTTCTTTGGTGAATCAATTGCAATTGGGCATGAGCAAATTGATTTCAAGCACGTCTTACACAGACCGTCAATTTGATGAAATTGAAGACCAAACAGAATTTATTTCTACCATTCCGGGTTTTACCGCGCCTGTTTTGAGCGATGCTGGTTTATTTTGGGCATCTGGTCAACAACGCGGAGGTAAATATAATAAATTTGTGCAAGAATTGCGTTTGAGTACCCAAACCGATTTGGCTTGGAATGCTTCTGTTGGCGTGTATTATGCTGATGAAAAATTATCGGAATTGGGTAATGGTATTACAGGTTCTAATGGCACTACTGGCACTGCCACTTCTTTACAGGAT
The DNA here is from genome assembly GCA_013298955.1 of Chitinophagales bacterium. Classification (GTDB taxonomy): domain Bacteria; phylum Bacteroidota; class Bacteroidia; order Chitinophagales; family Saprospiraceae; genus JAAFJT01. The sequence goes on along the minus strand of JAAFJT010000117.1, from coordinate 2,709 downwards.
CATGTGGTAGGTGGTGCGTCTGGTTCTGATAATTTGTATCGTTTTAAAAATGATTCTCGTACTCAAGAAATTGCTTTTTTCGGAGAGTTGTATTACGCGCCAACGGCTGATTTAAAAATGACGCTTGGGTTGCGCGCTTTCGACGCTAAAAAAAGGCGTACTTACAATGCAGATGGCTTTATTTTAGCACCAGAAGTGTTCAATACAACATTGGAATTGCATGAAAAAGGCATTAATCCGCGTTTTATCATCAATTATGAGCCAACCAATAAAATGAATATCTACGCTTCCGTTTCTCGCGGTTTCCGTTTGGGTGGTTTGAATGATGCGATTCCGCCTGTCTTTTGCAAAGGGGATTTAGACCAATTGGCGCGGGAAAACATCAAAGTACCGAAAGATTATAAATCCGATTTCGTTTGGACGTATGAAGCAGGGCTGAAAACGCGGTTGTTGAATGATAGAATGGTCTTCAATGCAGCCGTTTATTATAATGATTGGTCGAATTTGCAACAATTCCGCCGTTTGGTCAATTGTGGTTTTGTCTTTACGGGCAATGTTGGACGGGCAAGCAGTATTGGCTTTGAATCCGATATTAAAATGCGTTTAATATCAGGATTGGATTTAGGCATTGGCTTAGGATACAGCGAATCCAAAGTGGAAGAAGTGACCTTGGCATTGGGTGCGCAAAAAGGAGATAGATTGCCTTTCGCGCCGCGTTTCACAGGCAATTTGAATGCACAATATGCTTGGGATATTGCGCCGTCAACGACTGCTTACATTCGGGCAGATTTCCAACATGTTGGAGAACGCGTGAGTCAATTCCCGATTTTGGGTGCGGATGGCGTTCGCGCTATTGAAAAATGGCGGGTTTTACCTGCTTACTCCATTGTGAATGCGCGAGTTGGTGTGAATTATAAAAAATATGATTTTGCCCTATTTGGCAATAATTTGACGAATGAAGCAGCGAATTTTGGGGATATAAACGCGTTATCGGCTGAATTAGCAGGTCGTCCGCGTTATATGCGCAATCGTCCATTGACAATTGGCGTGTCCGCAAGAGCGTTTTTTAATTAAAAAAAATCGAATTAGGATGCGAAGCATGTAAAGAATTACAAGGATGTTTTTGAGTTGAAAGTGGCATTTTTCAATTCAAAAACATCCTTGTAAGCCTTCCTATCCCAAGCATCCTAATTCAAATTTTTGTAATATGAATTTATTTTCCCATCTTTGCAGCCTCAAAAAAAACAAGAAACGCAAAATATGTTGAAATATTTAAACCAAATGCCCGTATTAAATTTGGATTGTTGTGCTTTTTACGCTAATCGGTTTCCAGAGCAACATGCGTTATGTGGTTTTGATATGACCCACCACAAATTGTATTTCCAACAATAAACTCAAAACTAAACCTTATTTGCTTAAAAAATCTTCGGATAAATCGCGCCATAAGGTATGATAATGATAAATGCCACCATCTCGATTCGTCAATTCAATGATAAAAGAATCCGTTTTGATGGAATAATAATGCAAATCATTTGTATTCCGTGTGCCTTGCCAGGTGAAAATGAACTTATTTTTATGCGCCAAAATCTGCTTCATTTTCTCTTTTGCCAAAATTGGATTTAGATTTTCAACCCATGCCCGCAAGCAATTTTCAACTAAAAGTTGCTGTTTAGGAGTCATTTCAGTATAAAACACTCCTTTTTTGTCTTTCAAATGCCCTTCTTGACCGATTTGAGTCATAACATCCGCATCTTTTGGATGTTCCCGAACCATCGCTTTTTGTTTTAAATGAACATTCAAATCATTGAATAATTGGTTTCCAAAATCATTTTCTTCAAACATCAAGTGCGAACCCGCATACGCACCTGTGGTTACAAGTGCGGGATTAATGCCAACAAACATCGGTGTACAAGTCACGCCTTTTGCCGAATAAGTGAAGTTTAACGAAATATGATGTCCTTCAAACTTCCAAGACCAAATTTTATTTTGTTCAGGTGTGCCAAAAATCGTAAACCAATAATTTTGATTGCCATAACGATTCGCATTAAAACTGCCCGCTTTTGTCAATCGCTCATGCGTCGCTTCATCATATTGAATGATCAACAAAAATTTCTGATACCCTTGCGCACTTAAAACCGTTCGCAAAAGATTATGAATTATAATTCGTTGAGAATCAGTCAAATCTTTCATTTGAATCCCTTTACGAACCACTTGTTCAAAGGGTAAATTCGACCATTTCGTCCTTGAAGTATCGTTCAAAGGCAGATTAACCAATTTTTTTTGAGCAGGCGTAACCGTCTTCAAAAAAGTATGAGCAGCATTCAAAGAAGCCGTTTGGTCAAACTGATGTTGACAAAAAGTACTTTGAATCCCATGTAATATTAAGAAAAATGTAAATAACGTTTTTTTCATTGTCATCAATTAACAGAGGAGCATCTTCCAAATAAAAGCAAAAATACAATAAAATATTGAAATACTTAAAATAGCTACTTTTTCACATAAATAAAAATCTGTTTAGAGTATAAAGCTCTAAACAGATTTTTAAATTCGTTAATATACTTTGCGTCGGGTGTTTTTGCGATCCAATGGGAACACGGATAACGCGGATTGGGCGAATTTTCACGGATTTTTTCCTGAATTGGCACTGAATTTCAAAAAAAATCCGTGCGAATCCGCCCAATCCGCGTCATCCGCGTTCCAATAGTATCC
>JAAFJT010000118.1 GCA_013298955.1 Chitinophagales bacterium | reverse complement strand
CTTTCAATCCCAATGAATCCTAAAAATCCTAATTCAAACCTTATTCCACTTTGAATTAGGATTGAAAATCAATCCTTTCAATCCTAACGAATCCTAAAAATCCTAATTCAAACCTTATTCCACTCGAATGAACTCCTGTACACCTATTTTCTTTCCGAACTAAATCGAACCATTGTTCTGCTACTAAATCGTTTGTTGGAATAGAGATATTATTTCACTTTGTGTAAACTATTTTCCACCATTGTTATAGAGAATTAGGGCGATATTTTCAGCCTAATTCGGCGTTTGAGTGTTCAGAAAGAACGCACTACCGACACTTAATGTGAGTAAAATAACTTTTTAATGAATGATTTATTTACAACTCCTTAATCGTTAACAATCCCGCAACCTGATGGGGCAAAGAACAACGTTTTATGATAGGCTTTCTAAATTTTCCATACCCTATTTGAAGTATTTAAAAAATAAGTATAATAAAAATGCAAAAAATACCCTGTAAATCTGTCACAATTGCTTGAATTTCTGACATGAACGGCAGTATCTTTGTACTGCTAACGGTAATCCCCCAGATTCGTTATTTTTCCGTGTAGAGTTATTGCCTTCAAGTTCCCCCCTTGCAAACCTCCACGATTTTCACGATGCCATTTTCCACCAATATTATGGTGCTACGCACCTCAATAGAATTTATTTGCTCGAACAAAGCTTAATCCCACAACTCATGAGAAACGAATACATGTTCCGCTTGTTTTTTTGCTTGATTTTAGGGGCTTTTGCCTCTTTTTTCAGCCCTGTTTTGGCTCAAAACAATCATTTGAATGTCGGTTGGCGCGATGCTGCGTCCGCGCCGCGCTTCCTCAACGTCTGCGGCGATGCGCAAACGGTGACGGCAGTGGTGCGTACAGAAGGTGTTGCTTCGACGGTGCGCGGCAATGTAACGGCTACCGTTCAATTGTTCAGAGGCATTCGATTGATGCAGTTTAACGCAGCAGGTTCTACGGCGGGCGTGACGTTGATTGATAATTCTAATCCAAATCGACCTGTTTTTAGATTGCCTGATTTGAATCCGAACAGTCTTTCCAATGTCAATATTTCGTATTCGATGGTAGCCGATTGTGGGTTGACGGATTCGCTTTCGCGCAATGATTCCTTGGCGGTGGTAGATAAATGGTCTTTTGCGTATCAGTTTGGAAATCAATCACTTACGGAGATTGATTGGATGTCAAGTTATCGGGATGCGATAAAAGTACCGTATTTAACCATGACTTCGGTTAATTCGGTAACGGCAGGTTTGCGGATTAATGACTGTTTTAGAAGAACGGTGACGGTTACCAATAGTGCCGCAGAAGGTTTTTTGAAAAATTTTGAATACACGAATACACAAGGTGCAGGCATCACAATTACGCATTTGACGGTGAATGGGCAGCAAATTCCTGTCACAAAATCGCCGCTTTTTAACGGTGATACGATTGTCAAAGCGGTGTTGTCAGGCAATGTTTTTCGATATAATACACGCGGTTCGGCGGGCGTTTTGGCAGACCAAGACACCTTGTTTGAACCCAATGAAACCGTTACCATTGTTGAAAACGCTTGTATCGCGAATTGCAGCCGCAGCCGTTTGAGTACGCATGCGGCGAGTTGGGGCTGTTTCGACCGTTTGTGCAACTCGGTGACGCGTCAAGATTTGGTGCGATTGGCGGATGGTGTGATTTATGTTGGTTTCCAACCATCAGGCACTACGCCGAATGTAACGGGCGGCTATTGCAAAACGGGTGTTTCAACCGTCACTTTTACGAATAATGGGGTTGAAATCGATGCAGGAACGGCGGTGATGAAAAATATTGCTTTGGGCATTGGCTTGGGCAACAACGCTGCGTTGAGGGATAATGCGTTTTTCATTTCAAAAATAACCATTGGCAATACGATTATTAACAATCCTGCAACGGCAATCATTGATTTGCGCAATCATCCGCAATTGAGAAATGACCCTGATGGGAATGGTGGTTTGGCGGATTTGGATAATGATGGTTTTTATGATGATTTGCCAAAAGGCGCGGCAGTGCAAGTTTCGATTGAATATCAAGTGCAATGTGGCTTAAATGGTACGGGTGCGAATTGTGTCAATGATTTTCAAACCAGTTTCGGAGCGCAGATTGATTATGATGATTTTTGTGGCAGACGCAATACCTTTGTCCGTCCGCAATATTTCGCGCCCTTGAATACGAATGACGGGATTGAAAACGGCGTACAACCAGATGCGTTTACAGATAACAAACTTTTCTATATTGAGCATAAAGAACGCCGCAATATTTTCAATTTTGAAAAAAATTGCAATGGGCAAGAGCAAATGATTGTCAAAGTCAAGTTGACGAATGGCATTACACCTGTACCTGATTCGACGATTTTCTTGCGTTATACCGATAGATTGCGTTTGTTAAACTCACGGATTGCGCAAGATACGCTGTATATGGCGTTTGATTTGTCGGGTTCTGCGTATTTGAATGCCGATTATACGTTGAAATTGGCTTTTCGTGCTACTTGTGGCGCACAACCGGGTGCTTCTTCGTTTCCGATGTCGATGGAATTTTTGTGTCCGCCGTGCGATTGTCGGCATATGTACTATTGCGATACGTTGAACGGACCGAGAATCCACTATGCAGAGCCGCCGTGTGTGCCAAATGCGATTTACGATTGTACGAAAGGGTTGAAAACCACTGCTTTCAAGGTGGAAAGAACGACTTTTGGTTATACGGATAAAACGTATTCGACTAAAATCAATCCTGCGCGTGCTAACATCAAATCGGCGATTCAATGCGATTCGGTTCGGATGACGGTTTTAAATGTGGTGGGTCAAACGCCGCTTTCGGATAGTTTGGGCGTAGTGATTACCTATGAAAATAATGATAAAACGGCTACGACCAATCGTTTGAATGATATTTTTACGTTTGGCAAAGCGGTGATTCGGGTGGTGAAAGGCGGTCAATCGTATTTTGGAACGGTGAATGCTTCCAAAGTATCGGTGGAAAGACGCGATAGTGTTAAAAAGGTGAAATTTGATTTAAATGATGCGTTGCGCGGTTTGGGACTTGGGACGTTGACCGCAGGCGACTCGGTTCATTTGTACGCTGATTTTAGCGTCAATCCTGATGGACCTTTCACACGGGTTTTCAAAAAAATCCCTGAATTGCGCGGTTATGGTTTTTACACGGATGGCGGCAATCAATATTATTGTGATAATTTCGGAGATATTTTTACGCTTGGCAAAGTGCAAACCACTTTCCAACCTGCAACGAGCGCGCAAGCTCCAAAAGGTTGTGAAGAAGCGGGTTTGACATGGCAGATTATCAATATCAATAATGGTTTTAATGACCAATTTCCGTATGAATATCGCCAAGCAGTAGCAGTGGATTCGATTGTTTTGACCTATGACCCTGCTTTTGTAACGGCTTTTGCAACGCAAGTGGAAGTTTCGATGGTGGATCACCCGATTCATGGCAACCGTTTTTTCCCTTTGGCGAATTTGGATGGTTCGGGCAGATATGTAGCGTATTTCGATACGTTGCGCAGAGTGCCTTCTTATAATGCGGCGTATGTAGGAACGATTTTTACGTTGAAAATCAAGGCTTTACCGAATTGTCGTTCATCCCAAGGCAGTGCTTTGAATAACAATCGCTTTGTTTTCAATCCGACGATTTATTACAAAGACCGTTTTTATGCGAATGAAATTGGCGATGGCAGTTGTGCGTTGCGCATCCGCGACAGTCGTAGCAACGATATTTATTACACAGACCCGCCGCAATTGACATTTACGCCAGTGACAACGCCCAATCCAGCAGTGGTGAATGATACCGCAACTTGGGTGGTGAAAGTTTGTAATACGTCTGCGAAAGGGAATGCAGGCGTGACTTTTGTGAATATCGTACCGAATGTAGCGGTTCCAGATGGTTTATTCAAAGTGGTTTCGATTAAAGACATTACAAATCCGAATCATATTTCGATACCGATGTTGGAATATTACGGCAATGCACGCCGCAATGCGTTTGCGTATTTAAATGGTTTGACGATTGCAACGCCTGATAAAACGATTGACGACATTTGCAATATCGTGGAAGTGAAAGCCGAAGTACGCAATTGTGGACGCACCGAAATTGAAATCAAGACGGGTTGGAATTGTAAAGCATTTCCGAATAATTGGAATCCGAATCAATATACGCCTTGTAATGAATTGGCAATCAATGGTTTCACGAATACAACGACTCCGTTTTTGGATGCAACCTATTTGGGACAATCGTTATCTGCACCTGCGCTTTGCGATACGACAACGTTGGATGTTTTATTGAAAAACGCCGATTTGGGCAAAGTGAGAGATGTGAGAACGCGGTTTACCGTGCCGATTTTAGGCGGTAGTTTAGTGCCGAATAGTGTTGAAATCGCTTATCCATCCGGTACGCCGTTTCGCCGCGTTTTGGGAGAACCCACTTTGGTCGGTTCGGATATGCGCGGTCGGATTTATGAATACCGTGATTTTTCATTGTTAGACCCGTTTTTGCATCAGAATGGCTTGAAAGGTTTTAACAACATCGCGCCGAATGATTCAAATGAGTTTAAAATTAGATATAAATTCACCAATGATTGATCACGACTTCTGGCGGCGAACATTTCTTTGCGATTCCAGTGACACGCGGTGCGATGGTTATCAGTAGCAATATCGGTGTTTCGGGTGCGAATGTATTGACAATCAATGGTTTCCGTCCGATTCGGTTGAGTGCCGCAGGTGCGCAAACGGTTCGTTGGATTAATGTTTCAGATAATAATGCCGTGATTGGCAATGATTCTGTTTTGAATTTCACGCCAACTCGTGCAACGACGACTTTACGCGCTGAAAGTGGTGTTCCATCCGCTTGCCTTACGCCCGCAGAAGTACGGATTAATGTTTCTTATGATACGATTCCTCCCACGATTTGGGTTCGAGACACGACGATTGATTGCGCGGAAGCGTTTCCCGCAGCGTTTTTCCCAAGAGTGACGGATGATAATGATACGACTTTTGACATCACTTATACGGATTCTACGATTACAATTCCTTGCGGACAACACATTAGGCGGACTTGGGTAGCCACAGACCGCGCAGGCAATCGCGCAACGGTTGTTCAAAATATTATTCGGAAAGACATCGTTCCGCCCGTAATTCGTTTGGTCAATCCAAGATGGGCAACCGTTAGAAATGGCGATACGTTGAATTTTAGTTGTAATGAAAACCCCAATTTGCGGGCAGAAGACGCGATGGCAACTGATAATTGTAACAATGCACCGCGTATTTTCTTCAATGACATCAGCCGTTTGGAAGGCAATTGTTTGAGAGATGGCTATTTGGTTTTCATGGAATGCGAATGGGTAGCGCAAGATACTTGTGGTAACACATCCAGATTGAAAGTATATTTGAGATTTACAGATAATGACGCACCGCGTTTTGTCAATCCGCCGCAAGATATAGCGGTTGCAACGGCGCAACTGATACCTGCTGTACCGACTTTGACGGCAACAGACGCTTGTGATACGATAGTTGATATTACCTTCCGCGAAGTGCGGACGGATTCAACGGTCATACGGACTTGGGTTGCGAATGACGATTGTGGACACACCACAACCCATGTTCAAACGATAACGGTTGGCACGGTGGATACGATTCGCCCTGATATTACATTAAACAATCATAGAAACGGCGATACAATTAACATTGATTTGTGTGCAGATACGTTGTTTTATTATTTAAATTCAGTCCATGTTACCGATAATTTAGACCGCAATCCAACCGTAACGATTGATTCTACGACACAATCAGGCAGTTGTTTGACAGATGGATTTTTGTTTGAAAAAACCTACACATGGACAGCGCGTGACCGTTCTGGCAACAGCAATCGTTTTCAATTGACGATTCGTTACCAAGATAGAACCGCCCCTATTTTGTCCAATGTTCCGCAAAATGTCACCTTGCAATGTGCGCCAACGCCTGATGTACCTGTTGTTACGGCATCGGATGCTTGTGATGGATTGACGTATTTGCCTGTTCAATATGTTGAAAACCAACAAGTTGTAAATGGCGATACGATTATCACCCGTACTTGGACTGCACGAGATGCGTGTGAAAATTTTGTAACGAAAACACAAACGATTACGAAAAAACATTGTGATACAGGTTGTGATGGCTTGATTCCAATGCGCAATCACACGTTACGCATGACCGATTGTGCGGGTACTGTAAAATGGTGTTTGAATGTATCATATGCAACTTTGCAACAATATGGCATTGTGGATAATGGCGCACCTTATACACAAGGTTTGCGGGCTTGCGGCAATGGTACGGAATTAGAATTGGGTAGGGGAGACCATGAGTTGATTTTCATCAATTCATTGGACAACACGTGCCGCGATACTGTTTTCGTGAAAGTGCTTTGTAACAATAATATTGCAACAGACCCTGATTGGATTATCCGCGATACGCTTTGGGTGGGCAATGATACAACGTTGTGTTTCAATGCTTTACAAGAAGTTCGGGGACGTATTTTGTCTGTTAGGAATACGTGTGCAGGTTTAGCGAATGGCAGTGTAGGTTATCAATTGGATACATTGACGCATTGTTTGACGCGGACAGGCGTGATTCAAGGGCAAGATACGACTTGTATTGAAATTTGTACGGACAGTTTGGGTTGTAAAACCTTACACATTTATACAACGGTTTTGGATAGTGCGAATTTGCCGATTGCCAGAGATGACACAGGTAAAACGTACAAAAATCGCGGTGTAACCATCCAAATCATGCTCAATGACAGCATTAATGGCAGATTTCGCAACATTACGGTTGTCAAACAACCGTTGAATGGAACGGTTCGCTTAGTGGAAATCAATGGCAATTGGGTCGCAGAATACACGCCGAATCGGGATTATTGCGACACCGTACATGCAGATAAATTTACATACCGATTGTGTAATCAAACAGGTTGTGATGATGCGGTGGTTGAAATCAAGGTACATTGCGATAGAGGTTTGACGATATACAATGGCATTTCTCCAGACGGGGATGGCGCAAATGACCGATTCACGATTTTGGGCATTGAAAACTATCCGAACAATCAATTATCAATATACAGTCGTTGGGGAACGATGGTTCATGCCCAAACAGGCTATAAAAATGATTGGGACGGGACTTGGAATAATAGAACCTTGCCAATTGGGACGTATTTTTACCGATTGGACTTAGGAGATGGCACCTTTATCACAGGATATATGCAAATTGGACGTTAAATTTAAAAGTGATTGAATGATGAAAGCGGCTGTCTGTGGAAGGCAGCCGCTTTTTTGCGTTTCGTAGTCGGGAAATTTATTTCCCGCGATTCGTAGATTGTAATGAGCCGTTTCCACTTTGGAAAATTTTTGAAATAGGATGCTTATGATTTGAAGGATTTTAAGGATAAGTGGTTTCGGCAAAAGAATCGACAAAAAATCAAACAGGATAAAAGATTGATTTCCAATGGAGTATAACGTTTGGAGGGTTTCAAACCCTCCAAACGTTGTCGATTATTTAAAATTAACTACTTATTTTCAGTTGAAGAGCGCAAATTTTAACTGAAAAGATCCTTTTTATCCTTCAAATCATAAGCATCCTATTTCAAAAATTTGCCAAATCGGAAATTGCTGGATTGTAATCTTGACGAATTTAATATACTGATTATCAACTTATTACAATTATTTTTTGAAAACAATATTTTCATAAATATCGCTCAATTCAAGGGCAATGTTTAAGGAATTTAAATGGATAGCGGCAGACAACTCTTTCACAAGGGTATCGCGCCAAACATTCGGTGCTTGGCGGAAACGGGTCTCAATCAAGCATTTTTCGGGTTCAATCAACACATATTCTTGAAACGAATCTAAGGTTTTATACTCTACAAATTTTTCGGTTCGGTCATATTTACGAGTACTTTTGGACAAAATCTCCACAATTAGAATCGGATTGGTCAATAAAACTTGATTGCCATCCCAATATTCAGGTGCTTCGACCACGACTAATACATCTGGATACAATCCAAAATTGAGCGCGGGCAAATAAACAATTTGTTGTCCACCCATGACTAAATATTTTTTATCGGCTCCTTTTAACGCGTTTTTCAAAGTTGCGCCAACGTTCATCGTGATAAGATTGTGAGAACCTTTTGCCATTGGAAGTTTGGTAATGATGCCATTGTAATATTCATGCAGGGCGTTGGAACGCTCTTCGCGGCGCAAATATTCCGCAAGGGTATAAGGACGCGGCTGCTTAACTGCTTTCAATACAGCAAGCGGATGAACGGGAAGTAGGGTAGTGGCACTTTGCATGATGGTTGCTTTATTTTTTGATATTTTAACCCAAAAGTAGGCTTTTCGTTGAAAATATCAAATTTTTTTACTCAAAAACATGTAATTTCGCCCTAAATAACTGAAATTTGTTTTAAAATGATTACTCAAAAATCGGTACAAGAAATTCTGGATGTTGCTCGCATTGAAGAAGTGGTGGGCGATTTCATTGCATTGAAGCGGCGTGGCGCGAATTTATTAGGACTTTGCCCATTTCACAATGAAAAAACACCTTCGTTCAATGTCTCGCCTGTGCGCGGCACGTTCAAATGTTTTGGTTGTGGAAAAGGGGGCAATGCGGTCAATTTTTTAATGGAACATGAAAGTTTGAGTTATCCCGAAGCGTTGCGGTGGATAGGCAAACGGTATAAAATTGCCATTGAGGAAACCGAAATTTCCAAAGAGTTTTTAGAAGAAAAGCGTACCGCCGATGGCTTGTACGCGGTGAATGAGTATGCTTTAAAATATTATCAAACCATTTTGTTTGAAACCGATGCGGGCAAAAGCATTGGTTTAAGTTATTTCAAACAACGCGGTTTCAATGAAGAAACCGTGCGCAAATTTGGATTGGGTTTCGCGCCTGAAACCAAAGATGTGTTTACACAAAACGCCATCAAAGCCCAATATTTGCAAGAAACGCTGCATAAAGTGGGTTTGACAAGTCAATATGGGCGTGATTTTTTTAGAAATCGGGTCATTTTCCCCGTTCATGGATTGACGGGGCGACCGATTGCGTTTGGTGGACGCATCTTAACGAAAGAACCAAACGCGCCGAAATACATCAATTCGCCCGAAACGGATATTTATGTCAAAAGCAAATCGTTGTATGGGATTTATTTTGCGCGGAAGGCGATGCAGCAATTGGATGAATGCTTGTTGGTAGAAGGTTATACCGATGTGATTTCGTTGCATCAAGCGGGCATTGAAAATGTAGTAGCTTCTTCTGGAACGTCCTTGACGGTAGAGCAAATCCGTCTGATTAAACGATTTACACAAAATATTAAAATTATATATGATGGGGACGGTGCAGGTATTAAAGCCGCTTTACGCGGACTTGATATGGTATTGGAAGAGGATATGAATGTTAAAATCGCACTATTTCCCAATGGAGAAGACCCCGATTCTTACTTGCAAAAAGTCGGTACGGCGGCGTTCAATGATTTTATTCAGAAAAACGCAAAGGATTTTATCTTTTTCAAAACCGATTTGTTATTGCAAGAAGCGGGCAATGACCCTGTGAAAAAAACAAAATTGATTAAAGACATTGTGACGAGCGTTGCAAAAATCGGCGATTCGATAAAACGCGGTTTGTATTTGAAACAATGTGCTGCTTTGATGCAGGTGGATGAAAGCGTTTTGATTGGCGAAACGGCAAAATTAATCAAGAAAAGTTTAGAAGCCAAAACGCAGGCAGGCAATCGTGCTGCACCACCTTCTGCACCCGAAGAAGTCGCACAACCTTCTGATAGTCAACCGATTGCAAAAAATATACCCCTTGAAAAACAACCTAAAATACCCGTCGAACCTTCGCCAAGCAGTCCTAAAATCGCCGATATTTCGGTTTCGGGCGATGGGATTTCGGAGCGATATTTTGCGGAAGTGCTGATTCGATGGGGACATCGATTGTATGATATGGCATCGAATACGACGGTTGCCGCGTACATTATTGCCAATATTCAAGATGTTTTGAATGATTTTGATGATAAATTGTATCAAAAAGTAGTGGATGAAACGGTTGCCGCTTTGCAAAAAGGTCAGTTATTGAATCCTGCGTATTTTACCAATCATCTGGATCCGCAGTTGCAAAAATTGGCGTTAGACGTTTTGACCCTGCATCCTGACCATGAATATGCGTCTTGGGAAGCGCATGGCGTAGAATTGCATACGCAAAAAATACATGAAGAAAATTTTGTATTAGAAACGCCCCAAGCGATTTTGCGGTTCAAATTGAAGAAAATACATAAGATTTGTAAGCAAAATCTGAGTTTAATGGAAAAATATTACAAAGCGGGCGACTGGGTGAATGGGATGAAACATGATAAAATCCATATGCGACTCGAAGCGTTACGCAATACGATGGCAAAACAACTTGGAATTATCATTTTAAAATGATTTAAACTTTTTACCTTTGTACTGGGTTTTAAATAAATCAACGTTATAATTAACGTCGGCGAGGTTTAAACCTCGCCGACGTTGCGACGTTCCAACGTTATAATAACGTCGGCGAGGTTTAAACCTCGCCGACGTTGCGACGTTCCAACGTTATAATAACGTCGGCGAGGTTCAAACCTCGCCGACGTTGCGACGTTCCAACGTTATAATAACGTCGGCGAGGTTTAAACCCTATCCATTACCCACAGAATCAAAAAAGGTGCGTAGCACCGCAACCTTTGTAGAAAAATGGAATTGGAACCCGCGTTTGAGGTGCGTAGCACCGTAACATTCACATCGTTTCACCAATGTTACGGTGCTACGCACCTCTGAAACGGTTTATCCATTGTTTTTCTACAAATGTTGTGGTGCTACGCACCTCTGAAACGGTTTATCCATTGTTTTCTACAAATGTTGTGGTGCTACGCACCTTTTTTATTTTGCAGAACCCTTTGAATACCAATAATCATTCTGCGGGCAATGGATAGGGT
>JAAFJT010000116.1 GCA_013298955.1 Chitinophagales bacterium | reverse complement strand
GGGGTTGAAGAACGCACAAACATCCTTCCAATCTTTGAAATCATCAGCATCCTATTTCAAACGCTTTTTTAGTTTAACACTTTATTGAACCATTCACCCAAATAATTTTTATCTTGCCCCGAATTTCTATAAAAACAAAATCAATTATACAACAATGACCATACAATTTTGCGGTGCGGCGCGGGAAGTCACAGGCAGTGCGCACTTAATTACGTTAGACAATGGGTTTAAAATCTTACTTGATTGCGGCTTGTATCAAGGCGGCGGGGAAGCACATGGCGAATCGGAGGACACGCCTGCCAAACGACTCGCCGACATTGATATGGATAATTTTAATGATAAATGGCTCTTTAATCCTGCTGAAATCAATTGTTTAATCCTTTCACATGCCCACATTGACCATTCGGGACGGATTCCCAAATTAGTAAAAGATGGGTTCAAAGGCATGATTTACTGTACGCATGCAACCCGCGATTTGTCCGCCATTATGTTGTTAGATAGCGCGGCGATTCAAGAAAAAGATGCCGAATATGCAAATAAAAAAGCACTCGCCAAAGGCAAACCTGCCAATCATAAACCGTTGTATGTCGCGGATGATGTGCGTGTAACCATGCCTTTATTCGTCGGTTATGCTTATGAACGTTGGTTCTCCATCCATAAAGACGTGGAAATTTTGTTTCGAGATGCAGGGCATATTTTGGGTAGCGCGTCTATTACGTTGAAAATCAAGGAGAAACGCAAAACAAAAATGATTGGTTTCTCAGGTGACATTGGCAGACCGAATCGCCCGATTCTCAAAGACCCGATGCCCATGCCGGCATTGGATTACTTGATTTGTGAATCAACCTATGGCGATAAATTACACATGGAAGCACCTGCCGAAACAGAACGTTTTCTACAAATCTTACATGAAACGACCAAACGCGGTGGAAAAGTCATTATTCCTGCATTTTCAGTCGGTCGGACGCAAGAAATCGTGTATTTGATGGATCGATTGGCAACGGAAGGGCGTTTGCCGCGTATTCCAGTCTATGTCGATAGCCCGTTATCGGTGGATGCGACGGAAGTTTTCATCAAGCATCCTGAATGTTTCGATGAAGCATTAAATGAATATATGCGCACCGACCCGAATCCATTTGGTTTTAAAAACCTGACCTATGTGCGCAAAGCGGAAGATTCCATCAAATTGAATGATAGTACAGAACCGTGTGTGATTATTTCGGCATCGGGCATGGGCAATGCGGGCAGAATCAAGCATCATTTAGCCAATAATGTGCAAAATAAATTGAATACGATTTTAATTGTCGGTTATGCCTCCCCCGAAACACCTGCGGGACAATTGCGTTCTGGCAAAAAAACGCTTAAATTGTTTGGCGAAACCAAAGATGTTTTGGCGCAAGTCAAAATTATGGATTCATTTTCAGCGCACGGAGATTATAAAGAAATGTTACAATTCATTGATAATCAACGCAAAACATTGAAAAACTTGTTTTTAGTACATGGCGATTATGAGCGTCAACAAGTTTTTCAAAAAACGTTAAATGCGAATGGTTTTGCTTCTGTTGCGATACCTGCTTTGGGAGAATCTGTGATTGTTTAATAGTTTAAAACACATAGTTCACATAGGCGTACATAGGACACATAGGGCAATCTTTCATAGATACGTGTATAAATGTCGGCAGGCGTACATAGGACACATAGTTCACATAGGCGTACATAGGACACATAGGACAATCTTTCATAGATACGTGTATAAATGTCGGCAGGCGTACGTAGGACACATAGTTCACATAGGCGTACATAGGACACATAGGACAATCTTTCATAGATACGTGTATAAATGTCGGCAGGCGTACATAGGACACATAGGACAATCTTTCATAGATACGTGTATAAACGTCGGCAGGCGTACATGGGACACATAGGGGTAATCTTTCATAGATACGTGTATAAATGTCGGCAAGGTTTTAAAACTTGCCGACGTTTATACACCTATCTATGAAAGATTGCCCCTATGTGTCCTATGAAACCTATGTGTCCTATGTGTTAAAAAAAATTTACAAAAAAAGAACAAAATAGCTTAAAAAAAGCAATTTCATCCGTTCTATCAAAGGCTGTGCTTGAATGGCATCTAAAAATGTCGTATTTTTGCAAAAGAAAAATCATTATTGACGCAATTGAAGGAGACGATTCGCTTAATGCAACCTGAAGTACACTTATTTAGCGAACCTTTTCGCCGCGAAAAGGACGGAATGATTTGGTATCAGCAAGAAGAGTTGTTATTTCAGACGGATGATGTCGCATTTGACCGTTTCATGGAAAGTGGTTGGCGGCGTTCAGGCTATTTATTTTACAGATTGACGCATTTCCCTGAAAATGATGGGTTGTATTCAACGGTGCTGCCTTTGCGCATCCGCTTGAATGGTTTTTTATTTTCCAAAAGTCAGTTAAAAATTTTCAAAAAAAATGCAGATTTGACTTTTCAGATTGCGGCAGCACGTCCTACGTCCGAACATATGAAACTTTTTGAATTGCATAAAAAGCGTTTTAAAGCCTATCCGCCCGATTCGATTTATGATTACATCACTGAAAGGCATGAGCGTTTTCCGACGAATGGATTGATTCTCAATGTTTTCGATAAACATCAATTGGTTGCGGCAAGTTTTATAGATGTGACCAATCGGTCTGTTTCAAGCATTTATGGCATGTTTCATCCCGATTATTCGCAACGGAGTTTGGGCATTTTAACCATGTTATTAGAAATTCAATATGCGACGCAGCGCGGTTGTGCGTACTATTATCCGGGATTTGCGTATGTGGAACCCTCTTTTTATGATTATAAAAAACGATTCAATAATTTAGAGGCTTATGATTGGCAACGTTGGCAATCCTATACGCGTTTGCAGTGCTTTAAAGCGTAGGTTTCTGAAACCTATTCTCTCGTTAATTTTTTTTGAAAAAAAGGAGAATAAACATAAAATGATATATATTTGTGCCATCCTCCAATTTAATTCAAAAAAAAAATTAAAAGCCCTCAACGAAATGGATTTCCAAAAAGTCATTGAAACAGAAAAAAAATTTAAAGAAACAGGCTTCAAAGGCGCGTTCAAACTCACAGCTGCCTTGCTCCCTGTTCGCAATGAACCCAAGTTGCAACTTAAAGTAGTGAGTTGTGTGCCTTCGGATGGTCACACGAGCTATTATTACACCGAAAAGTTTGAAAAAAAACAAATTTTGTTGCATTTCACAATGGGTCACTTGCAAGGCGACATTTTTACGCTCACCAAAGAGGATACGCATGTTTCGGTGCCGTATGTAATCGCCCGAGATGGCTTGGTTTATCGGCTTTTTGGGTCGGAATTTTGGTCTTACCACATTGGTCAAAACGAATTAGGCAGCAATGGGACGTTTAGTAAATCCAGTATTGCGCTTGAAATCTCTAACTATGGACCTTTAACGTTGGTAGGCGAGGAGTTGAAAACAGCCTATGGCGACACCTATTGTACCTTAGACGATGTTGGACAATATGTGAAATTGGAAAAAAAATATCGGGATAGTCAATATTATGCGACTTATACGGATGCTCAATATGAAGCCGTTATTGTTTTATTGCGTTATTTGACGGCGGCTTATGGGATAAAACGCGCTTTCCTGCCCGAAGCGTTGCGTTTTGTGACGACTTCAAAGGTCGTTGGCTTTGATGGAATTGTTTCACATGTAAATTATCGGGAAGATAAATGCGATATTGGACCCGCTTTTGATTGGGCGCGGGTCATCAAAGGCGTGACCGCCGAAAAATTTACAACATTTTTCCTCAACGCACCTACGGGAACGCGAGAAGTGTTGCCTATCTTAAAATCAGAGCGGTCACTTGACCCTCCAAGTTATTATCGTCGTCGAAAAATTGTTTCAGATTCACATCCAGAACCCCTTTTTTGACGCGTTGCGAAGGGCGTATATTTTTGGAATATACGCCCTTTTTCGTTAAAAGCATATGCTTATTTTGAAAATGCCCCTTCTTGTTACGAACCTCATTTTTGATTCAACTTATTTTTTAGGAAAAAATTTACAAGTCAAAACCGTTATATCATCTGGATAATCTTCCGCGCCTTTAAATTGTTCGACTTGCCGCATCAAGGCTTGATTGAATGCCGCCGTACTCAAATACGAGTTGGCGACCGTAAAATCGGATAAAATCTGGTCATCGAAAAAAACACCGGATTCATTTTTTATATCGGTAATTCCATCTGTAAACATGCACAAAAAAGCGTCTTCTTCCAAATACACTTCGCCGACTTCCACATGAGGCAGTTTTTTAAAATAACCTAAAATCGTACACCCTTTTTTCAATAATTCAAATTGATTGCCGCGCACCAATAACGGCGGAATATGTCCCGCATTGATGTACCGCAATCGGCGGGTGTCACAATCGTACTCCGCTATGAAAAAAGTAATGTATTTTTCAGTTCTTGTTATCCGAACAATGGCTTCATTTAACTCATGTATAAATGCCTCAACTGTATTGGATTTGCGAATCAAAATATGCAAACAGGCTTGAAAATTGGACATCACCAATGCCGCCGCCAAGCCTTTGCCCGACACATCTGCCACACAAAAAACATATCGATTTTTAAAATACTGAATACAATCAAAATAATCGCCGCCAATGCCAAGATGCGGTTTGTAAATGCTGGATACTTCAAAATGTTGGGTTTGAAGTCGTTTTTCGGGAACTAATTTTTGCTGCATATCGCCTGCTAAACTCATTTCATGATTCAATCGTTCTTGTTCGAGTTGGCGTTTGAATAAGCGTTTGTTTTCAAAAGCAACGGCAATAACATTTGTTAAAGTCGTAATAAGCTGTATTTTACTGGTCGCATCTGCTGCTTGCGCAATGCCACTAATAAACGAATACGCAATCGGGTCATCCTTGTGTTTGACTGGGATGACTTGTTCAAAAGCATCAAAAAAGGGGTGAATGCCTTTGCGCAAATGCGTTACATCATCAAAAACAGAGAGTTCGTGGGTAAAAACGATTGGATTCGACTCCAATAAAACACCGTCCGAACCAAAACAAATCCATTCTTTTTCTAATCCATTTTCGGTAAGGGACGGTAGGAATAAAGCAATGCGTTGTACGCCCAAATCCCAATTTAAGAACTCTTTGTACATCCTAAAAAGTTCATCAATACGGACATTATTGTTAATCGCTTGCGTCACATTTAATAAACGATTAATTTGTAACTGTTTGGTTAGTAAATTAATATGTTCTAAATGATATTTTTCCTGCAATACTTTCACTTCTAATTCAAGTCCTTCGATGCGTTTTTGTTGGGCGATTGCCAGTTTGCTTTTTTCCTTCATATGCCCTATTTTTTTAATCTTTTGTTTTGACATCTAACGCGTCTCGGAAGCCATTCCCTACTAAATTGAACGCCAAAACCATCCATAAAATCGCCATCGCAGGCACGACCGCCAAAAACGGTTTGCCTCCAATCGCATAACCATAATTTTCATTTAACATCGTTCCCCAACTTGGTGCAGGCGGTTGTATCCCAAACCCGAGATAGCTTAATCCAGATTCTATCAAAATCGCTGTCGCAAAATTCGATGCCGCTACGACCATAACGGGACCCAAAACATTGGGCAAAATGTGTCGCCAAATCGTCCGCGCCGTGCTAAAACCCATACTTCGAGTGGCTTCGATGAACAACATTTCTTTCAACGAAAGCACTTGTCCGCGCACAATCCTTGCCACATCCACCCACATCGTAAGTCCAACCGCTAAAAATATCACGCCAATTCCGCGCCCCAAAGCTAAAACGATGGCAAAAACCAATAATATCGTCGGAATCGACCAAACCGTATTGATGAGTAACATGATGAAATCGTCGATGCGTCCACCCAAAAAACCAGCTAACGCGCCCAATAAAACGCCTATCGTCAGCGAAATCAACACGGCTATCAGCCCAACCATGAGCGAAACGCGTACGCCTAATAATAAACGACTTAAATTATCCCGTCCAAAATTATCCGTTCCAAGCCAAAATGTTTTTTTTTGAATCAACTTTTTTTCGACAACTTGCTTTAAATCAGCGAGTTGTGCGATTTGTGGTTTTCCATCCAAATCCGTAAAAGTAGTACCTTTTGCAGTAGTTTGAATCGGCGCACCTGCCTGCACTGCATACACGACATCCACCAAAGGATAACCGACCGTCACGCCTTTGACCCGTTTGCCCGTTTGTGGGTCTTCATCGGCGTACTTTTCCACAAAAATCGAATCCGTCGTGCATCGCCAAGCGTTGATTGGAATCAATTCATACGGATTCGGCGCACCAAATCCCATTTTTTTGAAAAAACCAACCTGCGGAATCGCTCGATTTTTACGTATTTTCAATACATCTATGCTAAAACCGGGGTTTTTCAAAGCAATTAAAGGCATTTGCTCATTCGCATCAGGCGTGCTATCGGGTGAGAGCGCGTACCCAAAAATCGCAGGAATCAATGCCAACACGATAATACCCACTCCAAACATCGCAGGGCGATTGCGCCGCAAACGCAGCAAAGCGAGTTGATTGGGGGAAAGATTCTGGTTGGTTGTTGCCATTTTTTATTGTAACAAAGAAATTTCCTGTAAAGATAGGAAAAAACCTTTACTTTGCCTTTCAATCCGAATTTTTTTTAAAACCATTCCTGCATTTCAACAGAAATCAAACAAAACAAATTACAATTTAAAAATATGAATTGGATAGCGTTTCATGGCAAAAAAGTAGCTTATTATGACCAAGGCACTGGTGCAACCTTAGTTTTATTACACGGTTTGTGCGAAGATAGTACGATTTGGAACGAATTTATCAAAGAATTGCCTCAATTTCGCATTATTCGAGTCGATTTATCGGGTTTTGGTGAATCCGAACTCTTGCCCGAACCTTCGATTGACCTCATGGCGCAAAGCGTAAAAGCAGTGTTGAACGAATTGGGCGTAACCGAATCGGTATTGATAGGGCATTCTTTGGGCGGTTATGTGTCGGTTGCTTTCGCCAAACGGTATCCTGACGGCATCAAAGGCTTGGGTTTATTCCATTCACATCCCTACGCAGACAGCGAGGATAAGAAAAAGGAACGCCGCAAATCCATCCAATTCATCCAAAAAAATGGGTCGATTTTGTATGTTAAACAATTGATACCGGGTCTTTTCGCTGAATTATTTGCGACAAGCAACGAGTTTTTAATCAATAGTTTGATTTTCAAAGCGTCGAAATATCCACCTGCTGCCATCATCAGTGCGCATGAAGCCATGCTGCATCGCCCCGACCAAGCGCAAGTGTTGCGGGACGCACCCTATCCCGTTTTGTTCATCATTGGCAAACAGGATAAAGTGATTCCTTACCAAGTGAGTTTAAATCAGACCCATCTACCTGCTATCGCTGACATCCATATTTTACCGAAAGTGGCGCATATGGGCATGTTCCGCGCCAAAGAGGAAACCCTTAAAATTGTGCGTAACTTCATGCAACGCACGTATTAACATATGAAATTTTTAGTACTAATGATAGCGGTGCTGCCCGGATTGGCAATCGCCTATTGGATTGTCCGACAGGACAAATACGAAAGAGAACCTTGGCAACTGACGATTGGGAGTTTTGTTTGTGGGCTTTTGAGTACGGCACCTGCGGTGGCGATTCAGATGCTTTTCCGCCCTGACGGAGACCCCGATATGCCTGAAACCATGCTTCAAAGTTTTATTTTTTGCGTTTTCGTGGTCGCGCTGACGGAAGAATTGTCAAAATTCACGTTTTTGCGGTTGTACGCTTACACTTCCGACGAATTTAATGAACCGATGGATGGGATTGTCTATTCCGTGTTGATAAGCATGGGTTTTGCGACGTTGGAAAACATCTTTTATTCGTTGCAAGGATTGCCTGTGGCATTGGCGCGGGCAGTGACAGCAGTGCCTGCACATGCCAGTTTTGGGGTTTTGATGGGCGCGTTTGTGGGTATGGCGAAGTTTTTGCCCCAACAACGCGGGCAAATTATGTTTTTAGGCGTTTTTTTAGCGGTGTTATTTCATGGATTATATGATTTTTTTTTATTACAAAAACAATATGCATGGTTAGGTATTTTAGCCATTGTAACGTTGGCAATCAGTTTGATTTTAAGCAAATATTTGATACGTAAATGGGTGGAAGCATCGCCTTTTAAAGAAAAAAAGCCCGAGGAACAAGTCTAATGCCCTGATTCTGAGTGCTATATATGCACTTTATAATCATTTGGCGTGTAGCCCACTCGCTGTTTAAAGAGCCTTGTGAAATGTTGTGGGTATTTAAAACCCAATTCAGAGGCTACTTCATTCACCGTTTTTGCTTCAAAAATCTTGTCTTTAGCGACCTCAATCACTTTATTTTGGATGTATTCTTTTGCAGATTGCCCCGTTTCCTTTTTAATTAAATCGCCAAAATAGTTGGCAGATAAATGTAATGCGTCTGCAAAATGAGCCACAGAAGGCAACCCAATCGTTTGCGGTTTCTCAGATACGAAATAAGCATTCAACAACGTTTCAAATTTTTCTAAAATACCCTTGTCAAGAGGAGCCCTTGTGGTGAATTGTCGGTCATAAAACCGTTCACAATAATTCAAAAACAATTCGATATTTGAAATAATGAGTTTCTTGGTATGCTTATCCATCGGCTGTCTTAGTTCAAAAACGATTTTTGCAAAACAGTCCAAGACGATTTGCTGCTCCGCTTGCGACAAATGCAGGGCTTCATTGGATTGATAACTGAAAAAATGATAATCTTTAAAATTTTTAGCCAGTCCCGTTCCTCGTATTAAGTCGGGGTGAAAAATTAAACCATGTCCCATAGGTTGGTAAATTATGTTTTGATTTTCGATTTCCATGACTTGTCCTGGGGCAAAAAAGACCAAAGTACCCGCTTGGTAATCATAATAATGACGACCATATCGCATATCGCCACATTTGACCTCTTTCAAATAAATGCAGTACAGACCGTATTGAAATTTAATGTGTTTGGCATCGCCCCAATTTCTGGGATTCGCTTTTGAAAAATCAATCACGCTTACCAAAGGGTGAAGTGTTGTGTGATTGTTAACAGCATTATAAACACTAATCTTATCGATTGGATAGATGATTTCCATATTGTTATTTTAAATATTGAGGTAAAGAATCGACAACAGCGCGTTGAATCCGTAAAAATGGTAGAAAATACCGTAATTTTCATACATTGCATCCCAAAAAATACAAGACCTTTGTATGGAATTAATTCAATAACGACTAAATATCCTTTTAATTCAAAAAATCGCAACGTTATGTCGAAATATAATTTAAAAGTAAACGGCAAAACCTTGAAAGTAGATGTTGACCCGTCAACGCCAATGCTTTGGGTTTTGCGAGACCACCTCAACTTGCCCGGTACGAAATACGGTTGTGGCATGGCTCAATGTGGTGCTTGCACCATTCATGTCAATGGAAATGCCACCCGTTCCTGCATGTTGCCGATTGCCTCTGTCGGGAAACAAGCCATTACCACGATTGAAGGTTTGTCTGAAAAAGGGGATCATCCTGTGCAAAAAGCATGGATAGAGCATGATGTGGCGCAATGCGGCTATTGCCAATCTGGGCAAATCATGAGTGCGGCGGCTTTGCTCAAAAGTAATCCGAATCCAAATGATGAAGATATTGAAAATTTTATGAGTGGTAATATCTGTCGTTGTGGCACTTATACGCGCATCAAAACGGCTATCAAAGCGGCGGCTAAAAAATAAGCACGCCAACGTCGGCGAGGTTGCAACCTCGCCGACGTTAATATATTGATTATCAATCTAAAACAATACTTTACAAAAAAATATTAAAATGGAAAATAATAAAACAACCTATAATCGGCGTTCTTTTTTAAAAGTTTCTGCTTTAACGGGTGGTGGTTTGATGCTAAGTTTTCCTTGGTTATCGGCTTTGAATGCAGCCCCTAATCTGCCTGAAACATGGAGTCAACTCAATGGATATATTCAAATTACGCCTGACCATATCGTTAAAATCTTGTGTCCGAACCCCGAATTTGGGCAAAATGTGATGACTTCCCTCCCGATGATAGTGGCAGAGGAGTTAGACGTAGATTGGAAAAATGTGGTGGTCGAAATGGCTCCGCACGATAATGTGAAATTGGGACCCCAATTTACAGGAGGTAGTAATTCGGTGAAAATGTATTGGAGTCTGTTGAGAAATGCGGGCGCGGCTGCAAGGCAAATGCTCATCGAAGCGGCGGCTCAAACTTGGGGCGTTCCAGCCAGTGAAATCACGACAAAAGCAGGAATTTTAACGCATTCCAATGGAAAATCGGCAAAATATGGCGAAATGGCAAGCAAAGCCGCTGCGATTGCCGCCCCCAAAACGGTGCAATTGAAAGCACCCAAAGATTTTACGATTATCAGTAACTCCAAGAAAAATACAGAAGGGGCAAAAATCGTTACAGGCAAACCCCTTTTTGGGATGGATTATCGGGCAGAAGGCATGTTAATCGCTATGATTCAGCATCCGCCAGCGTTTGGGATGAAATTAAAATCATTTGATGCGGCTGAATCCCTCAAAATGTCGGGTATTAAAGATGTTTTTAGTTTGAAATTATATGAAGAAGGTTTCATGCAAGGCGGTTTTGATACGCGTACGTTTAACGAAATGCTGGTAATCGTTGGCAAAACCACTTGGGAAGTGATGAATGCCCGCAAAAATTTAAAAATTCAATGGGAACCCATCAAGGAAACCAAAGAAACCATTGTCAATTGGCGCGGCGACAAAAAAGAAGTGACCATACCTGCGGGACTGGAAAGCACGAATGCCCAACTTGAAAAAATGGCGGAATATGCTCAAAAGCCTGCTCAACAATTGCGAAAAGACGGTGACCCCGAAACGGCGTTTAAAAACGCGGCTCAGGTGATAGAACGCACCTATCATGCTCCGTTTTTGGCGCATAATTGCATGGAACCAATGAATTTTTTCGCTCATGTGACTGATGAAAAAGCATTGTTAGTAGGTCCGTTACAAGCCGCAGGTTGGGTAGAACCTACGCTGGTGAAAATTTTAAAGCTCCCTGCTGATAAAATTGAAATTCAGATGACGC
>JAAFJT010000115.1 GCA_013298955.1 Chitinophagales bacterium | reverse complement strand
GGTTGCAACCTCGCCGACCTTGACTCTTGGGTCGTTTATTTCGATTCAACTACTTAATTTGCTTTTTCTCTTGTTTTAAAATTTCATTTCGTTCTATCGACCCATTTTTGGTCTTCTTTTTGCGCGGTGCGGACGATTTTGCGCACCGCCCGTGTCAAACATAAAAATAGCAAATAGCCAAAGGTCAAAACCATGAAAATCCATCGAAATGAATCGGCTTCACCAAGGCTTTTGCCTGAGAGCAGCGATGCTACTCCGCCCGTCAAA
Organism: Chitinophagales bacterium; assembly: GCA_013298955.1. Lineage (GTDB taxonomy): Bacteria > Bacteroidota > Bacteroidia > Chitinophagales > Saprospiraceae > JAAFJT01. Next base: position 10,886 of record JAAFJT010000115.1, on the reverse strand, counting down.
CCCATCAAAACGGCATATCCGCCTGTTGATTGAGACCAATATTGCGTAATATTTTCACAATTCAAACTCAAAATACTATTGAACAGGGCGTAAAAGAGTAAAAAAGTACCTGCCACAATCCAATAAATCATGGGGTCAACTGTATGTAACCCTGTCCATGCCATGATTTTCAATAAAAACATCCCTACAAACGACGCGCTTAACACAACACTCGTTTGCAAAATGGGGCTATAGGCGCGTTCTAATATCATAATATTTCGGATTTAAATGGGTATCCATCTACCCAATATATGTTAAATTACAAATTTATTGCCCAAAGATAAGAAAAATAAAAACTTCTTTCTGCAAAAGTATGTAAATTTGTTCCCAAACTGATAAGAAAAATAACCTTTGCCCTAACACCGCATTTTAAAGCATATTAAAGCATCCTATTCTTATTTTTTAACTATAATCTCAAAATTAGGTGTAATAGTGCAAAACAAACAATTTACAAACTTGATGAGTCGGGTCTGCCAAAACTGCTCCCTCTTAAAACCGACTTTGCATCCGCCCAAAGCGCGTGTAAGGACTTTTCGTATGAAATACGTTTTTTTTTACATATTTGGAACTATCTATGTCGCTATAACGCGGCATGGACAAATTGGTTTTGAAAATTGATTTTCAAAACCCCAACTTTTATTTTTTTTAATTAATTTTCTTTTAACTATGAACAATTCCCTGACACTACAAAATCCCACAGGGGCATCTTCCATTCGGTTGAAAGCCTTTCGACGAACTCCTTTATTGGGTTTCGCCTTGATGTTTTTTTCAACCCTTCTTTCGGCTCAACTCACTGTAACCGTTTCGGGTACGCCGCCTGTTTGTGCGGGTTATACGAATGGTGGTGCGGCGGCGACTGTAACAGGTGGTACTGCGCCTTACACGTATTCGTGGTCAACAGGTAGCGGCGCGCCGAATATTTCCAGTTTGGCAGCAGGTACTTATGGCGTGACGGTGACGGATGCGGCAAGTACTACCGCGATTGGTACGGTGACGCTACACCCGCCTACGGCTATCGTTCCGACGATTACGTTTGCCAATATTTGTGCGGTGGGTACGGTGACGGGTGCGGCAACAGGCGGTACGGCTCCTTACACCTACGCTTGGGACAATGGCGCATCTGGTGCAACCATTCAACCGAATGTGGGCGGTCTAACTTTGACGGTGACGGACGCAAATGGTTGTAGTGCTTCCAAATGGGTCAATGTACCAAATGTGTTGACAGTCACGAATAATGTAACGGGTTTACGTTGTTATGGCGATTGCGATGCGGCGATTGAGGCGGCAGTGACAGGTGGAACGGCACCGATGACGTTTAATTGGACGAATGGCGGTACGACTCAGATTTTGCCAAGTCTTGCGGCGGGCAATTATGGGGTCACGGTGCGGGATGCGAATGGTTGTCATGTTGAAGTGGCAACGATGATTAGCAATCCAACCCGTATCAACGTAGCAACGGCGGCAACCAATGCAACTTGTGGCAATTCCAATGGAACGGCAACCGTAACGGCATCAGGCGGAGTGGCTCCTTTGACCTATCTTTGGAGTAATGGCGCAACAGCAGCTTCGATTTCAGGTTTGGGCGTTGGCACTTATACGGTGACGGTGACAGACGGGAATCATTGCAAGAAGGCGATGGGTGTGGATGTGGTGTCCAGCTCTGGTTTTACGGTGACAACTTCGGTGACAGATGCGGGTTGTGGCGTATCAAATGGCGGTGTGACGGCAACGCCCGTAGGCGGAACGGCTCCTTTTCAATATGTTTGGAGCAATGGCGCAACGACTTCCCAAATTACAGGAGTACCCGCAGCACAATATGGCGTAACGGTAACGGATGCCAATAATTGTACTGCGATGGCAACTGCAACAGTGAGTGCAACAGGCAGTTTAACCATTCTTCGGATTGACAAAACGGATGCGGCTTGTGGCATTATGAACGGAAAAGCAACTGTCCGCGTAACGGGCGGAACGACTCCTTACACTTATCTTTGGAGCAATGGCAAAACGATGCCGACGATTGACATGTTAAATCCCGGTACTTATACAGTGACGGTGAAAGATGCAGGTGGTTGTGCGGCTTCTCGGAGCATTGTGATTAATCAGACGATTTACTTTATTGCAGATATTGAAGGCAGTGATACGCGGTGTTTTGGCACGACCGATGGTACGGCAACCGCTATGGGTATTGGTGGTACGCCGCCTTACACCTACGCTTGGAGCAATGGCAGAACGACTCAGGAATTAACGAACTTAGTTCCCGGCATTTACACGGTAACAATGCACGACCAAGGCAATTGTATTGCAACGGAAAGTATTGAAATCCACCAACCTGAAGCCTTAAACATCGTCCTTACGCCACGAGCAACGACTTGTGGAGCAAATAATGGTGCGATTCAATCGGCTGTAACGGGTGGAACCATTCCTTACACATACGCTTGGAGCAATGGTGCAACAACCTCTGCTGTTAGCGATTTGGCAACAGGGGCTTACACGGTGACGGTGACGGATGATAATCTTTGTTTTACGAGTCAACAAATCAATGTTGGTGCATCAACTGCTTTAGCAATCACTTTTGACGCGGACGGCGTAGCTTGTCATGGTGGAAATGATGGTTCTGCAACGGCAAATGTAGCGGGCGGTACAGCTCCTTACACGTATGCTTGGAGCAATAATACGACGACTGCGGCGGCTATCAATTTGGCAGCAGGTACTTACACGGTGACGGTGAGCGATGCAAGTGGTTGTACGAAAACGGGTAGCATAACGATTTATGAACCAACTCATGCATTAACGGCAACGGTTTCCGTTACAGCCGCAACTTGTGGACAAAGCAATGGTGCAGCAACCGTTACCGCAACAGGGGGTTCAAGCCCACTTGTCTATACATGGAGTAATGGTTCTAATAATACAAGTATAAATGGTTTAGCAGCAGGTAGTTATGTCGTGACGGTACGAGATGACAATTTCTGTACCACAGAAGCAACAGCCGTGATTGGCAATACTGGTACAAGCCTTCAAGTGGTTTTAACAGGTACGAATTTGAATTGTTTTAGAAGCGGCAGTGGTGCGGTTGCGGCAGCCGTAACAGGTGGAGTTGCACCATTGACCTATTTGTGGAGCAATACTGCGACAACGCAAAACGTAGCAGGTTTGCAAGCGGGCGCGTATTCCTTAACGGTGACGGATGCCAATGGTTGTCAAGGCATTGCGACGACAACGATTACAGAACCTGCTGCCATGAATTTGATTGTGCGTCCAACGCCAACGAATTGTGGACGGAATAATGGTGCTGTCATTACTGAAATTTCAGGTGGAACAACGCCTTACACGTATTTATGGAGTAATGGCGCAACAACGCCCACGATTACTGATGTTGCCTCTGGCGAATATCATGTAACGGTGACGGATGTAAATGGTTGTTTTTCCCATACGTTTGCAACGGTTGCGCCATCAAGTGCGCCAAGCATTCGGTTGACAAGTACCAATGTGGCTTGTAATGGTCAAACCAATGGAACGGCGAATGCGATTGTTACGGGCGGCATTGCGCCTTACACGTATTTGTGGAGCAATAGTGCAACAACCGATGCTTTAACAGGCTTGGCAGCAGGCGTTTATGGCTTGACGGTAACGGATGCAAACAATTGTGTATCAACCAGTTCTGTAACAATTACACAACCTGCGGTATTGGCAGTAGCGACTTCTAAGGTGGATGCGCTTTGTGGTCTTGCGAATGCGTCTGCTACGGCAACGGTTTCGGGCGGCACTGCGCCGTATCAATACACTTGGTCGAATGGTGGTTTAACACCAACGATTACAGGTTTGGCAAGTGGTATATTTACAATAGTGGTGAAGGATAATAACCTTTGTTCAGCAGTGGGTTCCGTGACGGTGGTGAGTACACCAGGGATTACAGCCTTGTCGGTTACGACAACCGCAGTGAAATGTTTTGGTGGAAATGACGGTTCGGCAGCAGCAGTAGCAACAGGCGGCACTGCACCTTACGTTTACACATGGAGCAATACAGCAACTGGTGCAACTGCAACTGGTTTAGTATCAGGCAGTTACAGCGTTACCGTAAGGGATGTGAATGGTTGTACAAGAAGCGAAACATTTACGATTAGTCAACCAACGCAAGTGGTGGTGACGGCAGTGGAAGTTCAAAAAGCAACTTGTGCGCCGATTGGCAAAGCCAGTGCAACCGCAACAGGTGGCACAGCTCCATATCGTTACGCTTGGAGCAACAATACGACAACGGCTGCGATTGACAATCTTGCAGGTGGCAATTATATGGTGACGGTTTTGGATGCGAATAATTGTCGCGCAACCGCAACCTTAGTTGTAGGTGCTATCACATCTCCGAATTTGGCTTGTACGGTTGCCCAAACTCAAGCGATTTCGGATGCAGGCGGTACGGATGGAAAAGCAACCGTTACGGTAACAGGCAGCAATGGTACTTTAACGTATCGTTGGAGCAATGGTCAAACGACCGCAACAGCAACAAATCTTGGTGCATTGACGTATCGGGTGACGGTGACAGATGGCAATAGTTGTACAACAACTTGTAACATCACGTTACAAAACCCACCTTGTGATAACGTTACCGATCCGGGTCGCATCAGCACTGCCAGTGCAGGCTATTGTCCGGGAGGTGCTATTGACCCGATTACCAATGCAGCACCTGCAACAGGTGGAAGCGGTACGTTGGAATATTTATGGATGTATTCGCGGTTCAATGTACCATTTTCACCCAATTCTTGGGAAATGGTGCGCGGACAAAGCGGGGCTGATTTGTCAAGTGCAGCGATTCAAGCGTTGAATTTGACGGATACAACCTATTTCATTCGTTGTGTTCGTAGAAATGGTTGTCCTTACAAAGAGTCCAATCAAGTAACGAAATTCCCGAAAGTACGCGGTGAAGCGGTGATTCCAGACCCTATTTGTGTTGGCAGAAGCGTTACCTTTGAAGCTCCGAATAATGGCGTAGGTGCAAGTATCTATTCATGGAGTTTTGGACCTAATTCGACTCCTTCGACTTCTACGAGTCGGATTCAAAATGTTACTTTTACAGGTGCAGGCAGACAGATTGTTCAATTGGTGATTAATAAAGATGCGTGTTTATCGGTTCGGAGTTATCCAATTGATGTGGTCAGTTGTGCGGGTAGTGGTGTCGAATTGGGCGCGTTCAAAGTGACTCCAATCAATCCACATGCGGTGACGGTGACATGGATTACGCGCAACGAATTGGAACAAAGCATCTACACTGTAGAACGGTCTGCGGATGGCGGCAAAACGTTTGAAGGCTTGTATGATATGCCATCTCAACCTGCGGCTGCGGTTAATTCGTATCGTTGGAATGACAATGCACCGAAAATGGGTCGTTCTACGTATCGGATTCGGCGCGTCGGATTTGGCGGCACGATGAATTATAGCAAACAAGAAGCGATTTTGATGGCAGAAGGAGAAGCCAAATTGGTTGCCTATCCGAATCCAACAGGCGAAAAATTGTTTGTTGAATCCTTAGATAATTTGTCGGATGGTACGTTGCAAGTCTATAACGAAACAGGATTATTGTTATATCAGCGCGACTTCAAAGCGGAAGATACGCGTTATGAAATCGATATGACAGGTTATGCGAAAGGCTTATATTTAGTTAAAACCCGTTTGAATACAGGTCAGACCAATGTAGTACGCATTACCAAGTTCTAATAAATTGATTATCAATATTTTAAGAATAGTTTAACGTCGTCAAGAGCAACCTCGACGACGTTTTTTTATATGCGAGAATCTAAATCGAATTGTGAAAAACAAAAATATTTAAAAATATTTTAAATCTAAAAAAAGGTGTATCAAGTTTTCACCCGACACACCTTTTTTCTTATCTTCCATCCAACGAATTACGCTTTTACAACGCCTTTCGCTTTGTCAATCACTTCTTTCGCAATGCCCGCAGGAGCTGGCGCGTAATGCGCAAACTCCATCGTCGAAGATGCACGACCTGAAGTAATCGTCCGCAATTGCGTTACGTAACCAAACATTTGCGCCAAAGGCACTTCTGCTTGAATCGCCACCGCACCGCCAATCCGTCCTTCTTGTCCTTTCGGCATCCCACGACGACGATTTAAATCGCCAATCACCGTACCAACATATTCTTCAGGCGTAACCACTTCCAATTTCATAATCGGCTCCAACAACACAGGAGCTGTTTTCGCAGCCGCCGCACGGAAACCGTCTTTCGCACAAAGTTCAAAAGCCACTGGTTTTGAATCCACCGAGTGCATCGAGCCGTCGAATACACGCACTTTCATCGAATCAATGTTGTAACCTGCCAAAATACCGTTGTTCATCATCGCCGTGAAACCATCTGAAATCGGTTTCATGTAGTTTTTATCAATCGAACCACCGACAATGCCCCATACGAATTGCAATTTTTTCTTACCTGATTTAAATTCATCCGATTCCAAAAACGTTTCATCCGCAGGACCCAATTCAAACTCCATATCCGCAAACAAACCAGAACCACCCGATTGTTTTTTCAATTTTTCTCGATGTGAAATGGTTTTCGTAAGTGCCTCTTTGTAATTTACCTGTGGCGCACCTTGATTCAACTCTACGCCAAATTCGCGGCGCATCCTATCCACAATGATTTCCAAATGTAACTCACCCATCCCCGAAATAACGGTTTGTGCCGTATCTTCGTTGTAGGTAACGCGGAACGTCGGGTCTTCTTCAGACAATTTGTTCAACGCCATCCCCATTTTATCCATATCTTTTTGGGTTTTCGGCTCTACCGCCAAACCAATTACGGGTTCAGGGAAAGACATTGATTCCAAAATGATTGGTTTTTCCAAAGAACACAACGTGTCACCTGTCCGAATGTCAGTGATACCCACTGCCGCACCAATATCGCCCGCTTCCACAAAATCCACTGGATTTTGTTTGTTCGCGTGCATTTGGAACAACCGCGAAACACGTTCTTTTTTACCAGAACGAGTATTCAACACATACGAACCTGCTTCCAAACGACCTGAATAAATCCGAATAAAAATCAAACGACCTACGAATTTATCCGTCACAATTTTAAACGCCAATGCCGAAAAAGGCTCTTTCACATCTGGTTGACGTGTAATCGCTTTATCGGTATTCGGGTCTGTGCCTTCAATCGCATCAATATCCATCGGCGAAGGCAAATACGCACATACACCATCCAAACAAGCCTGTACTCCTTTGTTTTTGAACGCAGAACCACACATCACCGGAGTCATTTTCATCGCAACCACCGCTTTGCGGATTGCTGCGCGCAATTCATCTGGACTGATAGAATCTGGATCCTCAAAATATTTCTCCATCAATTGGTCATCAAATTCAGCAGCTGCTTCGACCAATTTTTCCCGATATTCTGCTACCGTATCAATCAAATCTGCAGGTGTTGGAATCTCTTGGTACGTCATACCTTGGTCATGCTCATTCCAAACGATGGCTTGGTTCATCACCAAATCCACGACACCTGTAAATTTTTCCTCATTGCCAATCGGCACTTGCAACGGAATGGCATTTGCACCCAACTTCGCTTTCATGTCGGCAACGACACTGAAAAAATCAGCACCTGCTCTGTCCATTTTGTTGACGAAAGCCAAACGCGGTACTTTGTAACGGTCAGCTTGTCTCCAAACGGTTTCAGATTGCGGTTCAACGCCATCCACAGCCGAAAATAACGCCACAACGCCATCCAACACGCGCAAAGAACGCTCGACTTCCACCGTAAAGTCAACGTGACCCGGCGTGTCAATAATGTTGATTGGATACTCTTCGCCTTTCCAAAACCATTTGGTTTTAGTGGCAGCAGAGGTAATGGTGATACCGCGTTCCTGCTCCTGTACCATGTGGTCCATCGTCGCCGCGCCGTCATGCACTTCGCCGATTTTGTGCGAGATACCCGTGTAATACAGAATGCGCTCCGTCGTGGTCGTTTTACCAGCATCAATGTGGGCAGCAATACCGATATTTCTCGTGTATTTTAAGTCCTTGGTTGCCATGATTAAAATATGTTAAAAAAGATAATTTACAAATTTATTGAAAATAAGACGTTATAGGTATCAAAAAGATACAAAAACATTCAATCTTAATACTTCGCGCACGATACGGTTGCGATACAATGGGAACGCGGATGACACGGATTAGGCGGATTTGCGCGGATTTTTTGAAATGAATCCTCCAAAACCCAAGCAAAATCAAAAAAAATCTGTGCAAATCCGCCCAATCTGTGTTATCCGCGTTCCCATTGTATCCCAAAATCACCCGATGCAAAGTATAAGTAAAACAGGCAATTGATACGATAATCAATTACCTGTTTGCTTCTTACAAGCCTTTGTTTTCCAGAGAGTTAGAAAACATTAAGTTCTATAATGTGCAAACGCTTTATTCGCATCAGCCATACGGTGCATTTCTTCTTTCCGCTTGACGGTTGCGCCCTCGTTTTTAGCTGCTGCAATCAATTCCGCCGCCAACTTTTCAGCCATGCCTTTGCCAGAACGTTGACGTGCATACTTGATGAGCCACTTCATACCGATAGAAATTTTGCGTTTTGCGCGGATTTCAATTGGAATTTGGAAGGTAGAACCACCCACCCGACGACTTTTGACTTCGACGGTAGGCATTGCATTGTTCAACGCTTTTTTCCAAATGGTGTGTTCATTTTCAGTGGTGCGGGCTTTTACCAAGTCCAACGCATCATAGAAAATGCCATATGCAACAGATTTTTTACCATCCCACATTAAGTTGTTCACAAACTGTGTAACGGAAGGGTCATTATAGCGCGGGTCCGCATCGAGTGGCCGCGCTTTGGGTTTTCTTTTACGCATCTTTTCGGATGTTAAAAATCAAGGAAATTTGTTTGAACACCTGCGAATACTGAAGGATATTTCCAACCATCAATTTGCAATACCTTGATTTTAAATCTTATCGGTATCACGCTTCTTCGTCAGATGCAATTTTTTTTTTAAACGCAATAAGTTTCAAATCAATTGATTAAAATTGAAATGGCTTATTTCTTTTTGCCTTTTGCTGGTGCGCCTTTTGCTGCTGGAGCAGGTGCTGCACCCGGTTTAGGGCGTTTTGCGCCATACTTAGAGCGAGACTTTTTACGGTCTTTAACGCCCGCCGTATCTAAGGCTCCGCGTACAATCGTGTAGCGAACACCCGGTAAATCTTTTACACGACCACCGCGAACTAACACGATGGAGTGTTCTTGCAAGTTGTGACCTTCTCCTGGGATGTAGCAAATCACCTCATTTTTAGTCGTAAGACGCACTTTCGCCACCTTACGTAAAGCAGAGTTCGGTTTTTTCGGAGTCGTCGTGTAAACTTTCGTACAAACACCGCGTCTTTGTGGACAAGCGTTTAATGCACGAGATTTACTCGTTTCTTCGATGACCGTTCTGCCCTTGCGAACCAATTGATTAATCGTAGGCATGATTTTTTAATAATTTTTACGGTTGTAAAAGGTTGATTATCAACGTTATAAGATTATAACGCTTTTAAAAAAATTTAAAACCGCTATTCGAGGTGCAAAGGTAATCTTTTTTGATGAATTGTAAAAAAATTTTAAAAAATTTAAAAATTTATAAGGTAAGTAGTTGAATCAAAATAAACTATCAAAATATAAATCATTGATAATCAACTGATTCGATGCGAATGTGCTGATTATCAGCTATTTACGTTTTGATAGCTTATTTCGAATCAACTACTTATCAAAATGTAACTAATTGAAAATCAGCAAATTAACTTGCGTCAAGTTTCAAACTTGACGCAAGTTGTGTGCATTTAATTTAGTTTTTAAAAAAAATTATAGAAATCAATTAAAAATGCGTTTTGATTCCAAAATAAAGGTAGTTTTACCACTTGAAAATGAGTGTTTTGAATTGAAAAGGGCAAAATTGGAATCATATAAACGTCGGCAAGGTTTAAAACCCTATCCAGTACCCACAGAATCAAAAAGGTGCGTCGCACCACAACATTTGTAGAAAAACGATGAACCAATTTGATTGAAAGGTGCGTAGCACCGTAACATTCGCATCGTTTCACCAATGTTACGGTGCTACACACCTCCGAAACGGCTTGATTCATCGTTTTGCTACAAATGTTGTGGTGCTACGCACCTTTTTTATTTTGTAGAATCCTTTGAATACCAACAATCATTTTGTGGGTATTGGATAGGGTTTAACAAAATGTTTAAAATTCAACGTTTTAATGGGCAAGTTGTGATAAATCGCAGTTGCAGCAATCATCACATCTCGAAATTCCAATTTTTGCCCTATCCGTTGCAAATAGTCATAGAGCAATCCTGCGGCTTGCGCAATCTCATTTGAAAAGGGCAAAACAATTACATTTTGCAAGATGCTTTCTGCCATTTCAACTCTTTCAGGCGTGTTTGCCCCAACATACAGTTCAAAAACCGTAATTGAAGAAACGTGTAAAACCGTTGTTGGCGGTAATTGCGCCAAACTTGTTTTGGACTTATCTAATTTTCTTAGATATTCGATAAAAATATTTGTATCTATTACCATCGTTCAATTTGCCAGTTTTGCCAATTTTGTTGTTGTTTTTCAATATTATCGGCAAAACCAATGTTTACAACATTGTCTAATGAACCTAACAATGCTCCTACGGTTTTAGGTTTTGGCTCGACAAGTATTGTTTCCGCCTTTAAATGATTTCGAGTCAGTAAAAAATTGAGAAAATCAGTCAATTCTTGTTTGCCCAAATCATTTAGTAAACTATATTTTAAAATTAAATCATTCATTTTTATTTTTTTATTTTTTTAGATTCTATGCAAATTTAAAGCATTTTTC
>JAAFJT010000114.1 GCA_013298955.1 Chitinophagales bacterium | reverse complement strand
ATACTTTGCATCGGGTGGTTTTGGATCCAATTGGAACGCGGATGATGCGGATTGGGCGAATTTTCGCGGATTTTTTTGGATTTAGTTCAAAATTCGTGAAAATTTCAAAAAAAATCCGTGAAAATTCGCCCAATCCGCGTTATCCGTGTTCCAATTGGATCGTAAAAGTATAGCGAGTGGTTTAAAACCTTCCACTCGCTATACTTTTGCTTATTTCATTTCAAGCGCTTACATATCACTTTGTAATAATCCCTTTCGGAATCGCTTCAATGAGTCGCTGCGTATATTCCGTTTGTGGATTCTGGTAAATCGCATCTGCAAAGCCAATTTCTTCAATCCGACCTTTATTCATCACCATAATCCTATCGCTGATAAATCGAACAACCGACAAATCATGCGAAATAAAAACGCAGGTAAATTTCATTTTGGCTTTCAAATCCATCAATAAATTCAAAACTTGCGCTTGCACCGACACATCTAAGGCTGAAACCGATTCATCACAAACCAAAAATGTCGGTTGTAACGCTAACGCCCGCGCAATACAAATCCGTTGTCGTTGTCCGCCCGAAAACTCATGTGGATAGCGATGATATTGTTCCGCCGTCATACTCACGGTTTCGAGTAGTTCGATGACTTTTTCTTTGCGAATCTTGTCATTTTCATAGATTTTATGAACTTGCATGGGTTCTAAAATCGCCGCGCCAATCGTCATGCGCGGATTCAACGACGAATAAGGGTCTTGAAACACAATTTGCATTTTTTTACGCAACGGACGCAATGCATCTTGTTCCAGATGCTCCAAATGCTGATTTTCAAATATAATCTCCCCACTTTGTGGGCGCATCAACCGCAAAATCGTCCGTCCAAGCGTCGTTTTGCCACAACCTGACTCGCCCACCAAACCCAAAGTCTCGCCTTCATAAACATTAAAACTCACATCATTGACCGCTTTAAACCATTCAATGGGTTTGCCCCAAAGGTTTTTTTTCGTTGGAAACCAAGTATTTAGGTTTTTAACCACCATCATCGGCGCGTTTTCCAACAATTTGGAACTCTTGGTTAAGGCTTCTGCGTCTGAAATGGTATTATTAAAAACGATATTGGGTTGGTCTTTTTCATATAATTCTTTTGCGCCTGTGATAGCATTCACGCGCTCGCCCATAAAATCCGAAACCACAGGTAAGCGTTTCAATCGTTGTCCTAACGGCGGGCGACACGCCAATAAACCTTTCGTATAAGGATGTTGCGGACGCAAAAACACATCTTCGACGTTGCCCGATTCGACAATATTGCCTTTGTACATCACCAAAACGCGGTCAGCAATTTCTGCAATCACGCCTAAGTCGTGCGTGATGAAAAGAATGGACGTTCCAAAATTTTGTTGCAATTCATTGGTCAATTTCAGAATTTCCTTTTGCACTGTCACGTCTAACGCCGTAGTAGGTTCGTCGGCGATGAGGATTGCAGGGTCACAAGACATTGCCATCGCAATCATCACGCGCTGTTTTTGACCGCCACTTAACTCATGTGGGTAACGGTCATACATTTGTGCAGGATTCGGCAACTTAACTTTTTCAAATAATTCAATCGTTTTTTGTTTGGCAGCCGCCTTACTGATAGCATTATGGATTAAAATCGCCTCTGCCACTTGCGCCCCGCAGGTATAAACGGGATTTAAAGAAGTCATCGGTTCTTGAAAAATCATCGCAAGATGCTTGCCGCGATAAGGTGGCATATCTTCATCAGGGCGCAATTGGGCAAAATCGACTGGTTTTGAACCCCCTTCTGGATAAAAAAGAATCGAACCACTGACCAATTCACTCGGCGGCTCTTCCAAAAGGCGCATCAAACTCAATGCCGTCACGGATTTCCCAGAACCCGATTCGCCCACAATCCCCACCGTCTCGCCTTTATACAACGTGAAATGAATGCCATTGACGGCTACGATTTTAGTTTCTTTAAACGTGCGCCTATCAAAACTTTGAAATTGTATTTTTAAATTATCAACTTCTAATATTTTATCTTGCATGATATGATTTTTTTGGGAACATTTGAAAAATTAAGGTACGAGTTCTTCAAAAATGGACTTATAACGATAAACAGTAATACCAATAAGCATCCCTAAAATCGCCCCAACTAATACATCTTCTGGAAAATGTTCTATCAAATAAATTCTGGAAATGCCGATGGCAATCGCCATCAGCGCGAAGGTACTTTTTATAATGGGATTTTCAAACAAAAACGCTGCTAATCCATAAACGGCAAAGGCGGACATCGTGTGTCCTGATGGAAAACTGGTCGCGCCTTGATAGATTTCTACGCCATCCACAAATTTCACTTGGTTTAACAATTGCATTTTGGACAAAACCGTTGCAGGTCTGTCGTGTGCGAAAGCGAGTTTTAATAAAGTCGAAACCAGCAAACACGAAAAGCCAGTTACCGAAAAAAGCAATACTTTTTGTTTATCTTTGACGTAAAAATAGGCTGTGAACGCCACATAAGGAATGGTTTCGCCCAATAAAGTCGTGATTTTGAAAAACCAATCGCCCCCAAAAGTGCGATGTTCCGAAAAAAAGAAAAACGGATACGTTTGTGGCAACATCAATTGCCATCCAATACCAAACATTAAAAAGATGTATGATATAAAAAAAAAAGGTTCATTATCACGATAGAATTGAGACATAGTTGATGAAAATTTTAGTTGGTTTTATTTTTAAAACAGCGCAAATGTATCCTTTTTTGTAAAGGATTACAAAAAATGAATCGTAAAATTTTAAGTCGATATATGAATCCGTTCCTTTTGAGCGTTTAGGCACCACCAGACAACTATGCCCAAATACGGCTACATTCATTATTCATATACTTTGCGTCGGGTGATTTTGGATACTATTGGAACGCGGATGACGCGGATTGAGCGGATTCGCACGGATTTTTTTTTGAAGTTCCGTGCCAAATTTAGGAAAAATCCGTGAAAATTCGCCCAATCCGCGTTATCCGTGTTCCCATTGTATCGCAAAAGCATCCGACGCAAAGTATAGCTTAAAACCTAAAATGGTCAGCTTTGTTGCTGTCTATCTAATTCATCTTGTATGAAAAAACGACCTTTATTTGTTTTTTTTAAAATTTTATTAGGTGTAATCTGTTTTATGCCGTATTTAAATGCGCAATCACTGCCTGTTCAGATTCTTGGGAATCGGGATTTTTGTCCTGGTGGTAATACAAACTTGGATGCAGGCAATGGTTATGCCACTTACAATTGGTCGAATGGGGCGGCGACTCGCTTTATTTTCGTCCAAGTGGGCGGCACGTACAGCGTAACCGTTACGGACGTACTCGGAAATTCGGGCAGTCATTCCGTCGTGATTACCGAACATCCGAATCCTACGCCTGCGATTTCTGGGAGTTTATTTAAATGTGCGAATCGTCCCACAGCCTTAGATGCGGGCGGCGGCTATCGTTTTTACAATTGGAATACGGGCGAAACAGCGCAAGGCATTGCGGCAAATGCGGTGGGCGATTACCAAGTGACGGTGACGGATGAACATGGTTGTCAAGGTTCCGCAACAACGACGGTTGTGGCAGGATTGCCCGTTATCATCGACATTCCGAATGAAATACGGCTTTGTGGCAATGATACAGCGACTTTAAATGCAACTTCGGCGGGTGCATTGAGCTATCTTTGGAATGATAATCTGACCGACCCGATTAAAATAGTACGAGATTCAGGTATGTATAATGTTATTGTAACCAATGGACAATGTGTAGGTTATGATACGTGTCGCGTTTATAAAATTGAGCCGCCAACGATTGATATTGGTAACGATACGATACTCTGCTTGGGAGAACATTTGGATATTGACGCACGGGTTTGGGGTGTAAATAATTATCAATGGTCGGATGGCGGCAGTGCGCCGAATCGCACAATATGGCAAGACGGATTTTATAAATTAACCATTCGTTTTGGCAATTGTTTTGCGTCAGACAGCATTCGCGTTCAACTTTTTGATAAAAAACCTGCTGCTGCCTTGGATACGGTTATTTGTGATACGATGTATAAATTAACGCCCAAATTGCAAGGCGCGGTAGATTATAAATGGTCAACAGGGGCGGATACGAGTACGATTTTAGTTAAAAAATCGGGCGATTATCAAGTTCGGATGTCGAATGGGCGGTGTCATGTGGCTTGGAATTATAAGTTGACTTTCCAAAAAAAACCGCAAATCGACTTGGGTAGAGACACTTTTATTTGTTTGGCGCAAGCCAATCATTATACTTTAAACGCTTTTTGGCAATTTTCTACGGTGAAATGGCAAGATAGTACTACTTTTGCGACTTATTTGGCAGAACCACCTGGCGGTTTGTATAAAGTGAAGGTGAGCAATCAATGCGGGGTGCAATGGGATTCGGTGCAGGTTGGTTTTTATGATTGTAATATACTATATGTTCCCAATGTTTTTTCGCCGAATGAGGATAATATAAATGATTCTTTTCAAGCATACCCGACTGGTTTTGTCGATAAAATCAATTATTTCAAGGTTTTTCAACGGGCAGGGAATTTGGTCTTTTCGGCGATGGATTTTAAGCCCGAAGATGCACCGATGAATGCTTGGAATGGTACTTTTGGCGGACGCGCTTTGGACACAGGCGTATATGTATATGTCTTGTCTTTCACGGCGAAAGATGGTAAAACATGGGTGCAATCGGGCGATGTGACCCTACTTAAATGAATATATAGAGCGAATTGGAACGCGGATGAACGACAATAACCTTTGGAGGGTTTGAAACCCTCCAAAGGTTTGATAACCAGTATTTTATAAGCATTTAAAATAAAAAATCCGCGAAAAATTCGCCCAATCTGCGTCATCTGCGTTCCAATTCGCTCCATAAAAATACAAATAAAATAAAATGTTTAATCAAATTCGGAATTTAAAAATAGGGATTCTTGGCGGCGGTCAATTGGGCAAAATGCTGTGTTTGGCGGCGGCGGATTGGGATTTGAATATCGCCGTACTGGATCCTGACCCTAATTGTTCGGCGCGGACGTATTGCAAAAATTATACGCAAGGGCATTTCAATGATTATGATACGGTTATGTCATTTGGACAATCCTTAGATGTATTAACGGTTGAAATTGAGCATGTTAATACTGCCGCTTTGCGCGATTTGCAAAAACAGGGCAAAAAAGTGCATCCTGACCCAGCGTTATTGGAATTGATTCAAGACAAATCCAAACAAAAAAAATGGTATGTCGAAAACAAAATTCCAACAGAACGATTTGATTTTCAATATTTTAAATTATCCAAACCGTCGCATTATCCAATGATTTGGAAAGCGGCATTAGGCGGTTATGATGGAAAAGGCGTTGCCTTATTGAAGGATGAGTCGGATTTTGACAAAATGCCTGATGTGCCTTTCCTTTTGGAACACCTAACGGATATTGATAAAGAAATTGCGGTCATGGTTGCGCGGAATGAGCGCGGCGAAGTCGTCACGTATCCACCGGTGGAAATGGTTTTTGACAAAGAAGCCAATTTATTGGATTATCAACTTTGCCCCGCTTTGATAGACCCGAAAACCGCTAAAAAAGCCCGCCAATTAGCAGAAAATATTATTAAAAAATTAAATTTGTGTGGTTTGTTAGCCGTCGAATTGTTTTTAAACAAAAAAGGCGAATTGTTAGTCAATGAAATCGCGCCGCGACCGCACAATTCAGGACATCACACGATTGAAACGATTGAAACATCCCAATTTGAACAACATTGGAGAGCCGTTTTGAATTTGCCTTTGGGCAATACGCGGTTGTTATCGCCCTCTGTTTTGTTAAACATTTTGGGCGAAAAGGGGCAGACAGGCATCGCACAATATGAAAATTTTGACCATGTATTTCAGACCGCAGGAGCGCATCTGCACCTATACGGCAAAACCACAACCAAACCATTTCGCAAAATGGGGCATTTGACGGTTGCCGATAAATCACTGGAAAAAGCATTGGAAAAAACCTTAAATTTGAAAAAGATTTTAAAAGTAACCACTTGATAATCAAAGAGATGTCACGTTTGGATGATTATAGGTTTTAAAAATAATTCGCCGTCAATGCAGAAAAGTTCGTATATTTGCGGTGTGAAATTATAAAACTTTTAATCAATTTTATACAAGTTCCAGTCTATGAAAGTTGCACATGTCAGTATTATCATGGGTTCAGACAGCGATTTGCCTGTAATGAGTCAAGCGGCGGAAATGTTGAAATATTTCGGCATTCCGTTTGAAATTATGTTAATTTCGGCGCATAGAACGCCTGAAAAATTATATAGTTATGCGCGAGAAGTGCATAAACGCGGGGTGAAAGTGGTGATTGCGGGCGCAGGGGGCGCGGCGCATTTGCCGGGGATGGTTGCTGCGTTATCGCCGTTGCCTGTGATTGGCGTGCCTGTGAAAGCAGCCAATTCGATAGATGGTTGGGATTCGATATTAAGTATTTTGCAAATGCCAAACGGGATTCCAGTGGCAACCGTTGCTTTGAACGGAGCCAAAAATGCAGGTATTTTGGCGGCTCAAATCATTGCGGCAAGCGATAAAATGTTGCAAGATAAAGTCATTGAATTTAAAAATGAAACAGCAAACGAAATTACACGTAAAAATGAGCATTTAACGAAAATCGGTTATGAAAACTACGGAAAAGATACTTTGTAGTTAAATTTATCCTATTTTTGCGTCATCTATAAAAACCTATGAGGCTGAAACCTTATAGGTTTTTATTTTTTGTTATATACTTTGCGGCGGGTGGTTTTGGATACGATTGGAGCGCGGATTGGGCGGATTCGGCGGATTCGCACGGATTTTTTTTGAAATTCAGTGCCCAATTCAGGAAAAATCCGTGAAAATTCGCCCAATCCGCGTTATCCGCGTTCCCATTGGATCGCAAAACCACCCAGCGCGAAGTATATCTAACCAAATATAAATCAAATTATTATGATTGTAGGCGTTCCAAAAGAAATTAAAAGTAATGAAAATCGGGTTGCCATGACACCTGCGGGCGTGATGGAATTGACGCGTAAAAAACACACAGTCTATATCCAAACGGATGCAGGAGAAGGAAGTGGTTTTGCGGATTATGAATATGAATCCGCAGGGGCTGTTATCCTGCCGACGATTGAATCGGTGTATGCGATTGCGGAAATGATTGTGAAGGTGAAAGAGCCTATCGAATCCGAATATGCGTTGATTCGACCCCATCACTTGTTGTTTACGTATTTTCATTTTGCCTCATATCAACCTTTGACGCAAGCGATGATAGCGTCGAAAGCCACTTGTTTGGCGTATGAAACGGTGGAAATGCCTGATAGAAGCCTGCCTTTATTGATACCAATGTCGGAAGTGGCAGGTCGAATGGCGATTCAAGAAGGCGCAAAGTATTTGGAAAAACCAGTGAAAGGGCGCGGTATTTTATTGGGCGGCGTTCCGGGTGTGCCTCCCGGCAAGGTTTTGATATTGGGCGGCGGCATTGTTGGGACGCAAGCGGCGAAAATGGCAGCAGGATTGGGCGCGTTAGTGACGATTTTGGATGTTAATTTACAACGATTGCGTTATTTGTCGGACATTATGCCCAATAACGTGATTACGATGCATTCCAACGAGTATAATATTCGACAATTGGTGGTTAATCATGATTTGATTGTTGGAGCCGTCTTGATTCCGGGAGCCAAAGCACCGCGTTTGATTACCCGCGATATGTTGAAAATGATGCGTCCCGGAACGGTTTTAGTCGATGTTGCGGTGGATCAAGGCGGTTGTATTGAGACTTGCTATCCGACAACGCATGATAATCCGACGTATATTGTGGATGATGTGGTGCATTATTGTGTGGCGAACATGCCGGGTGCAGTGCCTTATACTTCGACGATTGCGTTGACAAATGCGACTTTGCCCTATGTGACTTTATTGGCGGACAAAGGTTGGAAGCAAGCCTGTAAGCAACGGAGTGATTTGAAATTGGGTTTGAACATTATCAATGGACAGGTGGTCTATAAAGGAGTGGCAGATGCGTTTCAATTGCCGCTGGAAGAAGTAAATCGATTTTTATAATACTTAAATAATTCATTTTCAATAAATTGCATTTGTAATTCATTGAAAATGAATTATTTTTATAACTATTCAAGAGCGTGATTTTCAATATTCAGCCAACGGAGAAAGAAATTTTTCAAATCATTCGGCAAACGGCGAGTGAATTAGGTTTTCCTGCTTACATTGTCGGCGGCTATGTGCGCGACCGACTTTTGGCGCGTCCGTCGAAAGATATGGACATCGTTTGTATCGGTTCAGGGATGCAATTGGCGCAAGCGGTGGCAGATAAACTATCGCCTAAGCCCAAAGTTGCCCTTTTTCAACGATTTGGAACGGCAGCATTTCGACATAAATCGTTGGAAGTGGAATTTGTAGGAGCGCGAAAAGAATCGTATCGGCACGACAGTCGAAAACCGACCGTTGAAGAAGGGAGTTTGGAAGACGACCAAAATCGACGCGATTTCACGATTAATGCGTTAGCCGTGAGCTTGAATGAGGCAGATTTTGGGACGATTTTAGATTCGTTTGGCGGCATCAGCGATTTAGAACGCAAAATATTGAAAACGCCCCTTGAACCGGGCAAAACTTTTTCGGATGACCCTTTGCGGATGTTGCGCGGGATTCGATTTGCGAATCAATTGGGTTTTACCCTTGAAAAAGAGACGTTAGATGCGATTCCGTTGTTTAAAGAACGGATTAAAATTGTCTCCAAAGAGCGCGTATTGGTCGAATTGGAAAAGATTTTGGCAACGGATAAACCTTCAATTGGTTTAAAATTGTTATATGAAACAGGTTTGATGCAATTGATTTTCCCTGAAATGGCAGCTTTGGCAGGGGCGGAATATCAAGAAGGGATGGGACATAAAGATAATTTTTATCATACGGTTCAAGTCGTGGATAATGCAGCCCGCCGTTCTAAAAATACTTGGTTGCGGTGGGCGGCAGTGATGCACGATATTGGCAAACCTGCGACGAAACGGTTTGAAAAAGGCGAAGGTTGGACATTTCACGGGCATCAAGAATTGGGTGCGGCAATGATTCCCCGATTGTTCAACAATTTGGGTTTGCCAACAGACCATCGCATGAAATATGTTCAAAAATTAGTTAAATTACACCATCGCCCTGTATCCTTGACCAAAGAAACGATTACCGATTCGGCAATTCGACGCTTATTATTTGATGCAGGTGATGATTTAGAAGATTTAATGTTGTTGTGTGAATCTGACATCACGTCTAAATCGCCCGATAGAGTGCGCCGATACATGAAAAATTATGACATTTTGAGTGTTCGATTGCGCGAAGTCGAGGAAAAAGATAAGATTCGGAATTGGCAACCGCCTGTTTCAGGCGAATTGATTATGGAAACTTTTGGGATTACGCCTTGTCGGGAAGTGGGGACAATAAAAAATGCGATTCGAGAAGCAATTTTGGATGGCGCGATTCCCAATGAATATGAACCTGCGTATCAATTTATGTTGCAACAAGGGTTGGCTTTGGGCTTGAAACAGCAAGGATAGGGTTTTTGAATTAGGATTTTTAGGATTGCAAGGATTTTTAAAGGATTTTAAGGAACTTTTGAGTTAAAAAGCGCAAATTGCAACTCAAAATATCCTTTTATCCTTCAAATCATAAGCATCCTATTTCAAAAATTTCCAAAACGGAAATTGCTGACCCAATTCCAACAATTTCCCGACTACGAAGTGTTTTTTGCAATTCAATTATTTATAATCCGCCAAATACACTACTTTTAAACCGCATTTGGCGAATTATAAATTTATAATTCGCCAAATGAAGTATAAAAACAATCCATTTGGCGAACTATAAAATCAATTCAAGATGAAATTAGCAGGGAGAATAGCAGAAATTGCTTTGTTACAAAACCTTTTACAAAAAAATCAGTCGTCATTTGTAGCCGTTTATGGCAGAAGGCGGATTGGCTAATCGTTTAGCAACCTTTTATCGACACGAAAGCACTCCATGACCATGACTCACGGATTTGCCCAAGCCCAATCCTGACGGCAACAGAATATTGGCTTCAAACGAAATATCGAACAAGAGCAATCGAGTCTGTTTGAATTTGGACGGGACTTGTTTCAAGATTTGGAGGATTTTGACTTCCAATCGAATCGGGATTTGCCAATGAATCGCTTTGGCAAATGCAATTATATTTGCTGCTAAAATGTGTTCTAATTGAAGCACTTTCTGAGCTTCCTCTGGCGTATCGAGCCATTTTTTGAAATTATCCTCATTCAACGCGAGCCAATTTTTAAGGAAATAGGGTTGAGGGATTTCGAGCATTTTCAGTTCATGTTCGCGGACATAGAAATCGTTGATGCGCAATTCGTACGGTTTTCCACCCATTTCGAGCGTCCCTGAGGTTTGCAATAACAAATCTTTCAAGGCTTCGATTCCTTCTCCAAACGCCCAAAGCCCTGCCAATCCTTTCCACGCCCGATAATGCACTTGTGGATAACGGTAATGATACGCCTCTTTCGCGCCCCGATGATTGTGAAAACGCTCATCGTCCCAACCAATGTGTTCGGCAATCGCTCCGCGCCAATGTCGCACCTGTTCAAACGCTAACGGAATGTCGAATTGAATCGCAAAAATTTTAATCCTCTTTTCGGTCATGTTGTCTTTTTTAGGAATGGATAGGTTCTAAATTGGCAAAATAAGAATTGTGCTGTTTTTTTGCCGTCTTTTTCTTCCAGCACGATGCGTTCTGTAGTACTGCTGATAACTGAAATCCCTTTTTTCTGGAGTAATCGCACTAAGGTAGCGGTGAAAGTCATTTCGCCCATCAAGTGAACGGTCGTCAAATTGGGATATGCTGTCATGATTTGTTTTAAATAACTTTTCGCTAAATCGGCAACTTCTTGCGTCGTCGCTTGAGGCGAAATTGGCGGAAACGCCCAATCGACAACGGAGTCATAGGCTTCTTGCGCCGCCGCCAATTGAGACGGCGACCATATTTTAGAAGGATGATTGGATAAATTTAAGAGCATAAGGTTTTAAGTTTAGCACAACTTCGATTAAGGTAGCAATTCTGGTAAACGAATTGCCTTAATTTTAAATATTAATTTTTTAGTTTCATTGTATCGCTTCTTTA
>JAAFJT010000119.1 GCA_013298955.1 Chitinophagales bacterium | reverse complement strand
ATTTTGAGGTGAAGCGCGAAATTCTTTTTGCATTTCATAAACGATTGGAAATGAATGAGATACAACATCCCAATTATGAAAAATATGCTCAACATTTTAGAAATTGGCTGCCTGAGTTTTTAAAATATCAGCAAAGAAGCCATTTATTCCAATCCGTCAAAAAGAATCGGGATTCTGAAAATACAGAAAAAGACGAAAAATGTGGTTCCAATAAAGCGTTTAACATCCTCCGAAAAAAACTTCAAAATCCTCAATCCGATTATATGACGTATCAAAGTTGGGTTCTGGAGTTATCCGAAATGACGGAAAATCTCTCGCCCGCCGACCTTTCTTATAAAAAAGAGTTGCTTGAAACCCAAAAGGCAGGTAAATTGAAAGAACGTTATGAGCATTTTAAAGCGAAAAATGCCGCCGCCCCAGTTCGGAGCAGGTAAATTTCAAGTTGCCGATGAGTTATATACTTGTTGCTGTGAGCAAGAGCAATTAATGAACAAAAATCGTAACCGTCTTTTTTTAAGTCCTTCAGAGCATACTCTAAAAATGATGGATTATCAGTTGAACGAAGGGGATGATTTTAGCGTGGGTAGACCGCCATCTTTCTATCCCGATGTTGTAAAACTAGATGCCATCAACAAACTTAAAAAAGAGTTAAAAGAAGAAAAATTTGTTTTATATCGAAAAATTAAATAAAGGATAGTCGTGATCTATTGAGCAAAAATAATAAGATTTTCAAAACAAAAATAAAGGATGAAAAACATTTTTTATCCTGAAAAGAAATCATCGGAAATGTAGCGTTTTACGTTGTAGATACCTTCAAAAATCTAATTCAATATTTGGTAAAGTAAAAATGGGAAAATGGAGGTAAATTGGAACGCGGATGACACGGATTTTGCAGATTTTCACGGATTTTAAAAAAAATCCGTGAAAATCTGTAAAATCCGTGTCATCCGCGTTCCAATTTACCTCCATTTTTAATCACTTCCGTGAAAATCTGCAAAATCCGTGTCATCCGCGTTCCAATTTACCTCCATTTTTAATCACTTCCGTGAAAATCTGCAAAATCCGTGTCATCCGCGTTCCAATTTACCTCCATTTTTAATCACTTCCGTGAAAATCTGCAAAATCCGTGTCATCCGCGCTCCAATTTACCTCCATTTTTAATCACTTAATCCTTCTGCAATCGCATTGAAAAGGGCTGCCTCATGCGCTCCTGTAATCCCCAATTGACTATTCGTTTTGCGAATCAATTGACCAAATATTTCCAACAAAAAAGGTTCATTTTGCAGACATACTAATTCTTGAAAATCCGTAGCCGTTTGGGCGCAAGATTGCAACCAATCTTGATACGCAGGCGTAATTTCTTGAGTTGGCACTGCATCTTGCCAAATATTTAAAACAAATTGGTTTATTTGTTGAGAAAGAAGCACTTTACCTAAAAATGTTGATTCATATCGTTGTTTTTTATGTTCAGGAAAATATTTTAAAATTAAAAGTTTGAATAATTGACTGGTTTCGCGGGCATTCAGTCCCGCCATTTG
The DNA here is from genome assembly GCA_013298955.1 of Chitinophagales bacterium. Taxonomy (GTDB): domain Bacteria; phylum Bacteroidota; class Bacteroidia; order Chitinophagales; family Saprospiraceae; genus JAAFJT01. The sequence goes on along the minus strand of JAAFJT010000119.1, from coordinate 9,460 downwards.
CGCGAAATCAAGGTGCATCCGCAACCCGTTTTGCCAAGCGTCTTCCAAAGACCAAGTATTTGGGGCTGCAATCCGCCGCAAAACCTCATTTCCAGAATTTTCTAAATGTCGAAGCGCGATTGAAAAACCGACTGTTCCACCATAAATGGATATATCGGGCATAAAAGTACTGACTTGGATATGTTCCGAAATTCCTTTTGGGGCATTATAAGCCGTCGAAAAATCATAAGTGGGTTTGGTTTCAAAGTAGCCATTGAAATGAATTTGCAGGTTTGGACGCAAAATACTATCGATCCAACCACTTTTTCCGCGAAAATAAAGGCAAATATGGGGCATACCATCCATACAACGCTCGAACCAGTATTTTTCTGCCACGCCGGAACCAATCGCAGATGCTACAAAAGGTTTAAGCGATTTGCTTAAAAAAGTATCCCAAGGGGCAGCGTGATAGAAACGGGCAGCGAGCCATTCGGTTGTATGTATATGATTTAATCGGGTCATGTTATGCTGCTGAATTGTAAAATTATTTAATAAGTAATTTGGTTTGTTTAAAAAAGACTTCATTAGAAATGATTGGTGAAACATATTCTTTTGGGCTGTAATATTTTTGTGCAAAACCAACGCCAAATATGCAATTTTACAAAAAGGAATGCCTTTCTCGATTTTATTTTTTTATTTTTAATGTTTAAATGGTTGATAAAACGAATGATTTCAATTAAAATAATTTAATATCCTAAAAATAACTTTTTTGAAGTATATTGAAGTATATTTTAAAAATTCCAAGTTAGCGTTTTCAAAATTCATTAATAATCAATCATTTAAATAATTATTATTTTTTAATAATTGATTATTTAAACAATTGGCTCAACAATTAGCTAAGATTCTTGTTTTTTATTTTTCAGATAATTGTGAAAGTTCAATTTTAATCACGAACAAAAAAATGAGTGTGACCACACCTACAATTGATACGATGCAAATCATCCGCGAAAGTGTTGCCGATTTTGCAAAAACGTACATTTTACCCAATGTAATGGATTGGGATGAAAGCCAACATTTTCCAATGGATTTGATGCGCAATCTCGGTGCGCATGGGTTTCTGGGCGTATTAGTGCCGCAAGAATATGGTGGTGCGGGGCTCGGTTATCAAGAATATATTACGGTCATTGAGGAAATATCCAAAGTCTGTGGTTCGATAGGATTGTCTGTTGCGGCGCATAATTCATTGTGTGTCAATCATATACTTACATTTGGAAATGAAACGCAGAAGTTAAAATACTTACCTGCATTGGCAAATGGTGAACATATCGGGGCATGGGGTTTGACCGAACCGAATACAGGCAGTGATGCGATGCGGATGCAATGTGTGGCGCACCAAGACGGCGAATATTGGGTGTTGAATGGTACCAAATCGTGGATTACACATGGTCAATCAGGGCATATTGCAGTGGTTTTGGCGAGAACAGGCGATTTGTTGGACAGTCGGGGGATTACGGCGTTTGTGGTAGAACGCGGCGCGGCAGGTTTTGCAGCAGGCAAAAAGGAAAATAAATTGGGGATGCGGGCAAGCGAAACCGCCGAAATGGTTTTTGATAATTGCCGCGTACATCAAAGCCAGATTTTGGGCAAAATAGGGGAAGGTTTTCAACAAGCCATGAAGATTTTAGACGGCGGGCGGATTTCAATTGCCGCGTTATCGCTTGGTATTGCGAAAGGTACGTATTTAGCTTCTTTGAAATATGCCAAAGAACGAAAACAATTTGGACAACCGATTGCTCATTTTCAAGCGATTAGTTTCAAATTGGCGGATATGGCAACTCGGATTGAAGCCGCAGAATTGTTGACGCGCCAAGCGGCGGAACTCAAAATGAACCACAAACCGATGACCAAAGAAGCTGCTATGGCAAAATATTATGCATCGGAAGTGGCAGTTTGGGCGAGCAATGAAGGGGTTCAAATTCATGGCGGTTATGGTTATACGAAAGATTTTCCAGTGGAAAAGTTTTACCGCGATTCCAAATTATGTACTATCGGAGAGGGAACTTCCGAAATTCAAAAATTGGTAATTTCAAGACTCATTTTGAAAGAATAAACGGATGAACAAGCCTTTACATATATTTGAAAGATTGGATATTTTAATGCCTTGGGGATTGATTGTGTCTGTTGTACTGGCACTTTTGAGTTTTGGATTGGCGCGTTTTTATGTCCAAAAATTGAATTTAGATTACAATCGCCGCCAAGTAATCCGCCTTTTATTGCTTTTTGCGGGAGCTACAGCTTCCTTTTCGGCAATATTTAGAGGCGTTTCGCTGTTGCGATTGACTCCCGTGTGCATTTACGCGGATGCGACGGAAACGCCCTATGGCAAAGTCGCGCACAAAGATTTAGCCGATTTTTACATCAAATTGGAAATGCGAACGCGCCCGATGCAGCCTGATGTACCGATTGACAGTACAAAATTTTTGCATTTGATTGAAAAAACAGGCAAAACACATATTTTATCGGCGGGCGATTATCCAATTGACAGCATTTTAGCAAAATTAAATATTGTTTTAGGATATTAACGACTTAATTGTAAATTGCGTCAATTTTTTTTGAAATTGACGCAATTCTTGTATCTATGCAATTCTATAAATTTTTACTATTAAGCGTAGTTGCCACATTATCAATTCATTGTGGTCATTCGGATTCAGAAAAACAGGCTAAAAAAGTTTTTCGATACAATCAGCAAAATCCAATTAGTTCCTTAGACCCTGCTTTTGCGCGGTCGCAAGCAAATATTTGGGCGATTCAACATTTGTATAACACGTTGATTACGTTAGACGATAGTTTGAATGTGCGTCCTGATTTGGCGAATCGTTGGCAGGTGTCACCTGATGGTTTGCACTATACGTTTTTTTTAAAACCAAATGTTTATTTTCACCATAATCCTTGTTTTCCTGATGGAAAAGGGCGGGTTGTGACCGCTTATGATGTTGCATACAGCTTGGGACGACTATTGGATACGACCGTTAATTCGTCTGGTTCATGGATTTTCAAGGGGCGGGTTGCGCTCAATCAACCTTTTGAAGCTAAAAATGATACGACTTTTGTACTGCATTTGTCCAAACCGTTTCGCCCGATGATGGGTATTTTGACCATGCAATATTGCTCAATCGTTCCAAAGGAAGCGATTACATATTATAAAAAAGATTTTCGTAAAAATCCTGTTGGTACAGGAGCCTTCAAGTTTAAGCGATGGTTGGAAAATCAAGGTTTATTTTTATTGAAAAATGAAAATTATTTTGAATGGGATGCTAATGGGACGCGACTCCCCTATTTGGATGGCGTACGGGTGAGTTTTATGCCCGACCGAAAAACGGCTTATTTGGAAATGATGCGGGGCAAATTAGATTACATGTCAGGGATTGAATCGTCGATTGTAAATCAACTATTGACTCCTGACGGAACGCTGCAACCCAAGCAAATCAATAAGTTACAATTAATAAAATCTCCTTATTTGAACTCAGAATATTTGGGTATCAACATGGCATTCAAAGCGGGTACAAATGCTTTAAGTATTAAAAAAGTACGTCAAGCCTTGAATTGGGGCATTGACCGCGAAGTGATGTTGCGGACGTTGCGCAATTCGATGGGCAAACCTGCGAATAGTGGTTTTTCGCCAAGAGGTTTACCGTCTTTTAATGACAAGGAGGCTATTGGTTATACCTATCAGCCTGAAAAAGCGCGTCAATTATTGGCAGAAGCGGGCTTTTCAAATGGAGATAAGTTGCCTGAAATCAAATTGATATGCAATAAAGATTATTTAGATTTGTGTACATTCATCACGCGTCAATGGGAAGAATTGGGCATCCGTTGTAAAACGGAAGTTTTGGAAACGGCTACCATGCGCGAGATGATGACCAAAGGCACTGCGCCGTTTTTCAGGGCTTCGTGGTTGGCAGATTATCCAGATGCAGAAAGTTTTTACACGGTTTTTTATAGTAAAAATCCTGCGCCGCCCAATTATACGCGGTTTCAAAATGCTACTTTTGATAAATTATATGAAGCGGCTTTGTTGGAAAATAAGGATGCCAAACGATACGATTTGTATCATCAAATTGATAAAATTTTGATTGAAGAAGCACCTGTTATTTTCTTATTTTATGATGAAAGTAGTCGTTTTGCCACCAAAAATATTTTGAATATGAGTTATAATGCAATGAATTTATTGCCATTACAAAGAGTCAAAAAAATATAATTATTTTGTTATAAATTGGAACGCGGATGACACAGATTTTGCAGATTTTCGCGGATTTTTTGTTTTTATAAAACAGAAAATCCGCGAAAATTCGCAAAATCCGTGTCATCCGCTCAAAAAAATATAATTATTTTGTTATAAATTGGAACGCGGATGACACAGATTTTGCAGATTTTCGCGGATTTTTTGTTTTTATAAAACAGAAAATCCGCGAAAATTCGCAAAATCCGTGTCATCCGCTTGAAATAACCTATCCAAAAGGTCGGCGAGGTTGCAACCTCGCCGACCTTGATTCGATACGAATGCGCTGATTATCAATTATTTACGTTTTGATAGTTGATTCCAAATCAACGACTTAGTTTAAAACTTCTAAGGTTTGTTCATTTTTAAAAGTTCTAAAATCCACAGGAGTCACTTCCGAAACGCCTTGTTCGGGCATATGCACGCCATAAATAATATCGACCGCATCCATCGTCGCCTTGTTATGCGTTACAACGATAAATTGAGAATTTTCCGAAAATTTTCGGATGATTTTATTAAATTTTTCAATATTCGCATCATCCAAAGGGGCATCGACCTCATCAAAAATACAAAAAGGCGCGGGTTTATACAAATACATCGCAAATAACAAGGCTGTTGCAGTCAATGTTTTCTCCCCGCCTGACAATTGAGCAATCGATTGAGGGCGTTTGCCTTTCGGTTTTGCCATGATTTGCACGCCCGATTCCAACGGATGCGCTGGATCCGTCAAAATTAAATCCGCCGTATCTTCTTCATGAAACAAATTTTTGAAAACTTCAATGAACGATGCCCGAATCGCATTAAAAGCATTCATAAATTGAGTGGTTGCCACCGTTTCAATTTCTTGAATGGTCTTCATCAAGGATTCTTTGGCTTGCAAAATATCATCGCGTTGTGCCGCAATCGTATCACGCCGACTTTTCATCTCCGAATAGGCTTCCAATGCCATCGGATTGACTTCCCCAAAATGGTCAATTTGTTTTTTTACAGCATCTGTTTTCTTTTGTAAATCCTCTTTTGAAACACTTTCAAGATTTGTTTTAGGCGTTTGTGCAATCAAATCATCGATTAATACATTAAATTCAACTTGCAATCGTTCTCCAATCGCCGAAATTTGCAATCTTAATTCTGTAAATTTATCTTTTAAACGATTCACCGATATTTGGACATCATTGCGCTGCCGACTCCATTTGCGCACCTCATCCTCCTCTTTTTGAATCTCATTGCGCATTTTATAATACGTTTGTTCTACTTCACTCAATGTCCCTTCTTTTTCCCGTTTTTTGCCATAATTTGTTTTTAAATCATTTTCCAACTGTTGAATCGCATCCCGAATCCGACCCAATTCAATTTCTGAATCCGTCATTTGTTGCTGTGCAGTCGTCATCCCTGTTTTGGTTTCGGCATGTTGTTTCTCTCGAAAACTCAATTCACGTTGTTGCGTTGTCACTTTATTTTGTTGGCGTATAAATGCCACATTTTTATCGTTATACGCTTGTGATAAATTCGACATTTGTTCGCTAATGCTGCGAAACGAACCATCCATATCGCCCATCTGCATTTTAAGCGCAACCGCATTTGCCTTTTTGACGGCTAATTGCGCATCTGAATCCACATTTTTTTGTTGCAAAACGTGTATATCGGTTTCAATTTGCCTTTGTTTAGCATCCGTTTCGCGCAAAAAAGTCGTATAATTTTCCAAACGAGTCGTTAAAGACACCCGTTCCTGATTCAAAAGATTTAAAGCATCATTAATTTTTTTAATCTCAGCCCGTTTATCATTATTCCGTAAAATGTGGATTTGGCTTTTCAAATATTGAATTTCCTCGCCCAATTTAAAGGTTTTATGTTCCAAATGTTTGACGGTTTTTTCTAAAATTTCCAAATTTTTCTTTCGTCCAATTTTTTTACCTTCAAACAAACCCACAGAACCGCCCGCTACCGAAAACGGTTGTTTGATAAAATTCCCGCGTTTTCCAATCCAAACATAAGATTTAAGAAATTCCTCATTGGGAATAGATGTATCTTCAATATCTTCTTTATCTATAATTAAAACATTGTGTAACAAATAGTTGAAAATATTTTTATAACGCATATCGGGTTCAATACAATCAATCGCTATGCTAACACCTTCCATTTCAGGCAGTTGAATCGGCTCTAAATCCAACTTTTCAAAAGCATCCGCCATAAAAAAACGAGCTTTTCCTTTTTGTGCTGTTGTTAAAACGCGTATTGCCGCCGCCGCTTCTGAAACATTTTGTACCACATAATGATTCAAATAAGGTTCTAAAAAACTTTCAATCGCAGTTCGATATTCCTCCTTTACAAAAACCAAATCGGTCAATAACGGTGCTTTCCAATCCCTACTTTTCGTCAAAAAACGAATGGATTCTGGATAACCTTCCAGATTATCAACCATACTTTTAGTCAATTTATATTCATTTCTTTTCGCATCTAATTCGCGGGCAGCGTCAATAATCAATTGACTCAATTCCATCATTTTTTTATCGGCATGTTCCAAGCCCGCCAAACGTTCTTCTTCTTTTTGCGTAAAAACCCTCAATTGTTCTGCACGTTCTGCAATTACTTTGTCAATATCAATGATTTTACCATCTAAAACACTCAATTCCGCTTTTCGACCTGCGGTTTCTTGCTCATTTCGTTGCAATGTTTTTTGCAAATTTTCAATTTGATTGGTTTGAATGGCTTTGAATTTCTCAATTTCGACCACCTCCTTTTCAACAACTTGTTGTTTTTTGAGCAAAACATCTAAATCCGCTTTCAATGAACCATGATTTTGACCCATTTTTTCCAAATTATCTTTTGCTGCTTCCAATTGATCTTCTAATTTCGATTCGAGTCGTTTTTCAACATGAATTTCACTTTGATAAAACAAAATATCTTCATTGAGTTGTGTCAATCGCGTTTTGGCAGCGTCAATTTGCTCTTTAAACTTTTTTACATTTTGTTCTGTAAAAACCTGTTGCTGCACCGCCATTTTTTTATCCTGCTCTGCTTGCCGAATCGCCATCATCACTTGATTTAAATCGCGCTGCCGTTCACTCAATAACTGTTCTTTTTCGAGATTTTCTTTTTTACAAGCCTCAATTTTCGCTTCGGTATTTAAAATAGTTGCATCTAAACCATTATATTTATCCGTCTCATTTCCAATCTGTTTTTCAATATTTTTATAATCAGTTTTAAAAACAGACCATTTTAAAAGCGCCAAATCAATCGCCAATGTTTTGTATTCTGCTTTAAGGTCAACGAATTTTTGCGTCCGTTTCGCCTGCTTTTCCAATGTTTTTAAATTGCCATCAATCTCAAATAACAAATCTTCGACCCGATTTAAATCCTCTGTTGCCGCATTTAATTTGGTCATGGTCTCATTTTTCCGAGATTTATATTTTCCAACACCCGCCGCTTGTTCCAACATCATGCGGCGACTATTTTGTTTATCATTTAAAATCTCATCCACCATCCCAAGCGCGATGATGGCGTAAGAATTGGAACCAATCCCCGTGTCCGCAAATAACATGGTAATATCCTTCAAACGACAACTCACGCCATTGAGTCGATATTCCGAATCCCCACTGGCGTACAACATCCGTGTAATCGCAACGTTTTGATATTCAACAGGTAATATATTTTTAGTATTTTCAAATGTCAACGTTACTTGCGCAACTTGGGCAGGTTTTCGTTTTTTGGTGCCATTAAAAATGACCGAATTCATTTTATCCAAGCGCAATTCAGCACTTTTTTGTTCGCCCAAGACCCAGCGAATGGCATCTACAATATTAGATTTGCCCGACCCATTCGGTCCGACAATTCCAATCACATTTTCCGAAAAATGAATAGCCGTTTCATTAGCAAAACTTTTGAAACCTTTGATTTCCAACGTTTTAAGACGCATACACAGTATAAATAGTCGTTTTGTCAATCCGTAAATGAAGGCAAAAGTAATGTTTTCAAGGAATATTTTCGACGAAATTTAAAAAAATAGAGTGCAATCCGCTACTAAAACAAACTTCCTATTATCTTTGCCGTAAAATGAACTCGTCATTCTATCTTATTGTTTAACCATTTCAAATCTATTTTATTTTGATGAAATTGGCACCTGTTGCGTTATTTGCTTATAATCGCCCCAAACATTTGGCGCGAACCCTTCGATATTTAGCAGATAATGTGCTGGCAAAAGAAACGGTGCTTTACGTGTTTTGTGACGGTGCTAAAAAAAATGCTTCCGCAGAAGCGTTAGCACCAATAGCGGATACTCGTGCGGTGTTAGAGCGAAGTGATTGGACTACAAAATTTGCAAAAGTAATTGTGATTCAACAAGAAATAAATATTGGTTTAGCTAATTCGATTATACAAGGCGTGACACAAGTGGTGAATCAGCATGGCAATATTATCGTTTTGGAAGACGATTTAATTACATCGCCCCATTTTTTATCCTTTATGAATGATGCTTTAAAATTATATGAAAAAGAGTCGAAGGTATTAAGTATTGGTGCATGTAATTTTTTTGCCAAACCCGATGATAACGCGACAACCTTTTTTACATCCATTCCCGACTGCTGGGGATGGGCTACTTGGCAAAATCGGTGGCAACTATTTAACGCCGATGGTGTATTTTTACATGCCGCTTTAAAAGCAAAAAATTTAATGTCAACTTTCAACTTAGAAGGTGCCTATCCATTTGAACGCATGTTACAACAAACCATTGCAGGCAAAGTAAGTTCTTGGGCAGTTCGTTGGTATGCCGTTTCCTTATTACATGATAAAATAAATTTATATCCAACTCATTCATTAACAAATCATATTGCAGGTGAAGGAGCTACTCATGCGAATCAAAATGTGACTCCACCGTTGGCAAAAGAACCGATTCAATTAGTTCCGATAGAGCCGAAAATGCTCCCGAAAGTGTATCATCAAATGCGGCGCACCTATTGGTGGCAACAAAGTATTTTTCATAAATTAAGCATCTATTTTCAGTTAAAAATGGGGTACTTGACTTTTAAAGATAAAGATTAAACAACCCTTCAAAACAATAAACTTTTAATAGGCTCCATAAGCAATAGGGACTCAAATAACTACCTAAGAGCGTAGAGCGTTATTTCATAAATAACCTAAGTTGCGCGGTAGGCGGCTTCGCCGCCCAAAAAAAAGGAGGTAATGGCGTGTGTGTTTTGTTTTTAAAAT
>JAAFJT010000113.1 GCA_013298955.1 Chitinophagales bacterium | reverse complement strand
GTCCCAATGAATGTTTTCCGCTATAAATGGAATCAATTTCGTCTTAATGCCTTGACATTTAATCGGTGGAACGCCGATTTTAGAAATGTTTTTAGGAAAATGATTCATGAATAATGCCTTTTGCAATCCAATCGCCATTTTCTGTCGAAACAAGTGCGAAAAATTCGCCAAAAGTGGCTTCTAACGATGTTTTAAAATTATCTTCTTTCATCAATAGCTATTTTTTTGCAAAAGTACAAAGAACAAAGGATTTTGAAGTCAAAATATGCACACATAAACACATTTTGCTCCGAATCAACTTAAATTAATTTGACAAAAGTTAGATTAAGCGAATGCGTTGTTTACCTAAGTAAAAAGTGCAATATCTATTAATATTAAGAAAAATATGTATTTTCTAATCTTGAATCGTATATTGTTTTTTGAAAAATCTTCTGCTAAAAAGACTATATTTGCCGTTGAAACCGATTGGCGCAACTTTTTAGCGCAAATACCGTCTTTCTCCTGTTAGACACCCATGAATCTTTTTTCGTAAAACTCAAAATCTTTTAGTAGATATGGCAAATTTACAAGATAATTATCAATTGTTGATGGTCAAATTGGATCAATTTATTCGCAAATATTATGTCAATCAATTGATTCGCGGTAGTTTATATAGTGTAGGACTCTTGTTAGCCCTTTTTATTGGGTTGAATGTGGCGGAAAATTATTTTTATTTTGAGACTGCCACTCGAAAATTATTGTTTTGGTCGTTTGTAGGCATTTCGGCAACGAGTTTGGTGGCTTGGATTGGGATGCCGCTATTGCACTATTTCCAGTTGGGTAAAACGATTTCGCACGAACAAGCGGCGCAAATTATTGGCGAACATTTCGCAGGTGTGAAGGATAAACTGTTGAATATCATTCAGTTAAAAAAACAAGCGGATACTTCCGAAAATCGGGATTTGATTGTGGCGAGTATTCGACAAAAATCGGAACAGATTAAATTAGTTCCATTCAAAAAAGCGATTAATTTATATCAAAATAAAAAATATTTGCGCTTTGCGTTGCCGCCGACGTTGTTATTCTTGTTTATGTTGTTTGCCGCGCCGAGTATTTTGAAAAATGGTACTTTCCGATTCCTCAATTATAATACGGCTTTTGAAAAACCCGCGCCTTTTAAATTTATGGTGGAAAACCAACATTTACAAGTTGTTCAGTTTCAAGACTTTGATTTGAAAGTCAAAACCGATGGGACGATTTTGCCAAATGATGTTTATATTAGCATCAATGGTTATGAGTATCGGATGCAAAAAGAAAATGCGACGACTTTTACCTATAAATTCAGCAATGTGCAGAAAGAAATGCCATTTCGCCTGTTTGCGGGGACGGTCACGAGCTTGCCTTATATGCTTAATGTGTTGAAAAAACCAAATATTGCTGGTTTTGAAGTCAAATTAGATTATCCTGAATATATCGGTCGCCCCGATGAGTCGTTGCCGAATACGGGCGATTTGATTGTGCCGCAAGGGACGAATATTGCTTGGGCGTTGAAAGCCTTGCATACGGAACAAGTGGCGGTTCATTTTGGAAATAATCAATTTAATGCGGAAAAATCGGGCGATGAAAGTTATGGTTTTTCAAAACATGTTATGAAAGATGAGATTTATAAAATCTTTATTTCCAATAGTTTTCTACCAAATGCGGATTCTGTTGCGTATTCAATTACGGTGATTCCTGATTTATTTCCAACCATTCAAGTACAAAAATTTGACGATACGACGCGTCATGCCAATAAAAACACCTTGTATTTTGCGGGCGATGCGGGCGATGATTATGGGTTGAAATCCTTGACGTTTAATTATCAAGTGAAACCAAAAGGGGGCAGTGTGGGCGCGACTCAAAAATTGCCGATTGATAAACCTGCGGGTAAATTTGTTCCATTTCAATACTCGTTCAATACAGAAAGTTTGAAATTACAAGCAGGGGATGAAATTACGTATTATTTTGAAGTGTATGATAATGATGGCGTGAATGGTTCTAAATCGGCGAAAACCAATCCGATGTTGTTCAGTGTGGCGACAACGGAACAAGTGGAAAAGCAGATTGCGAAAAATAATGATGAAATTCGGGATGAATTGCGCAAAGCATTGGAAGAAAGCAAAAAAATTCAAGAAGATACCAAAAAATTGCGGGAGAAATTGTTGCAAAAGAAAGAACCTGATTTCCAAATGAAAAAGGAAGCAGAGCAATTGATGAAGCGGCAAGAGCAATTGGAAAAGCAAATTGAGAAAGCAAAGGATAATTTTCAAGAAAATTTGGAAAAAAGTGGTGAGAATGAGAAGCAAAATGATGATATTCGGGAAAAACAGGAGCAATTGCAAAAGATGTTTGAAGATTTGAAAAATGATAAAATGAAGGATTTGTTGAAACAAATCGAGGAAATGATGCAGAAAATGGATAAAGATAGGGCGTTGAATAAAATGGATAGTTTAAAATTTTCTAATGAGGAGTTGAATCGGGAATTGGATAGGATGCAGGAGCTTTTCAAACAACTCGAAGTGGAAAATATGCAGCAGGAACAGTTGGATAAATTGGAAGATATGGCGAAAAAACAGGATGATTTGTCCAAAGAATCGGAAAAAAATGATAAAAATGACAAAGCATCTGAAGATTTGAAGAAAAAACAAGAGGAATTAAATAAGGATTTTAAGAAATTTGAGGAGCAACAAAAGGATTTGGAAAAGAAAAATAAGGCGTTAGAGCGTCCGAATCAGATGGAGGACACGAAAGAGGATTCCAAAGACGTGGAAAAGGAACAACAGGATAGTAAGGAGAGTTTGGAGCAGAAGCAAAATTCAAAAGCATCGAAATCGCAGAAAAAAGCGGCGGATAAGATGAAGAATATGGCGAATAAGATGAAACAAAAGATGTCAGAAAGTGAGCAGGAACAGGCAGAAGAAGATATGAAAGCGATGCGTCAATTGTTGGAAAATTTGGTTACGTTGTCGTTTGACCAAGAACGATTGATTGAGGATTTTAATAAAACAGGGGAAACGACTCCGCGTTTTGTGAAATTGACGCAGCAACAGCATAAATTGAAAAATGATTTTGAATTGGTGGAAGATTCTTTACATGCGTTGAGCAAGCGCGTGATGCAAATTCAAACTTTTGTGAATGAGAAAGTCACTGATATTAAACAAGATATGTTTGAAACGCTGAAAGAATTGGAAGAACGCCGCAAATATTCGGCGGCTACGACGCAACAACGCACCATGAAAAATTTGAATGATTTGGCGTTGATGCTTTCGGAATCAATGAGTCAAATGCAGCAACAACAGCAGTCAAAATCGGACAAACCGGGTAATAAAGCGTGTAAAAAACCGGGTAGCGGACAAGGCAAAACGGGCAAAATGCCAAAAGATAAAGTGGGCGAAGGTCAAAAAGATTTAAACAAGATGTTGAAAGATTTGAAAGACCGGATGGGCAAAGGCGGAAAAGGTGGGATGAGTAAGGAATTTGCACAAATGGCAGCAAAACAATCAGCGTTACGGCAGGCTTTGAAGGAAAAACAGAAGGAAATGCAACAACGCGGCAAAGGCGCGGACAAAGGCATGGAGGATATTATGAAAGATATGGAAAAAACGGAGACGGAATTGGTCAATAAAGTGATAAGTAACGAGACGATGAAGCGGCAAGAGGCGATTGAAACGCGCCTTTTGGAGTCTGACAAGGCAGAACGTGAGCGAAAAGAGGATGAACAGCGCAAAGGCGAAGTCGCAAAAACGCGGACGGCTGAACCACCGCCGAGTTTGCAAGATTATTTGCGCAAGCGGGAGTCGGAAGTGGAGTTGTATCGGTCGTCATCGCCGTCGTTGAAACCTTATTATAAAACGTTGGTGGAAGATTATTTTAGAAATTTGAAAGGTAAATAAAATGTAATATAATTGGAACGCGGATGACACGGATGGTGCGGATTTACGCGGATTTTTTGTAAAAATCCGTGCAAATCCGCACCATCTGCGTCATCCGCGTTTCAATTTAAAATATAAAATATCCAAATGTCACCCTATTTTTCCAAAATACCTTCCAAAATATTTCCTTTAATCCTCCTTTTGCTCATCGTCTATTTCCCGCTATTTTTGCATTTGGATACCATGCCATACAGAATATGGGATGAATCGCGGTTGGCAGTGAGTGCTTTTGAGATGCTGCATACGCATAATTATTGGGTTGTGACTTTTGGAGACGTGCCTGATTTATGGAGTGTCAAGCCCCCTTTGATGATATGGGTGATTGCCATTAGTTTTAAACTATTGGGATACAATGCTTTAGCGTTGCGATTGCCTTCGGCATTGTTTGGTTTGGCAACAGTTTTAGTCATATATGATTTTTGTAGAAAAGATTTGCGCAATCCATTACTAAGTTTTTTATCGGTTTTTGTGTTGGTGACAACAGCAGGTTACATGGATTATCATGTGACACGCACAGGAGATTATGATGCGTTATTGATTTTATGCCAAACTTTATTTGTCATACACTTTGCAAGACATCATTTTTTGAATACTCATCCGTCTAAAAATTTATATTGGAGTGCCTTTTGGCTCGCCCTTGCTTTGATGACGAAAGGCGTTGCAGCCCTTTTTCTATTGCCAAGTTTGGTCATTTGTTTGTTATTAGAAGGGAAATTGATTTTGTATTTTAAAAATAAACATACGTATATCGCTGTTATGATTGCTTTTACGCCTATTTTAGCGTATTTCGGTTGGCGGGAACACCTTTCCGCAGGTTATTTGCAAGCGGTTTGGGATATGGAGTTATTCAATCGATATTTGCAGGGCGATGGAGATGCACACATCATTCGACAATCTTTGTTGGAAAAAATAGAACATTATTGGGATGCTTTGTATGATGATGATTTCAAACCTTGGCTTTACCTATTGCCTGTTAGCGTTATTTCCATTTACCAGTTATCCAATGTTTTTCATCGAAAAATATTACTATTCTTTTTGTGTAATGTATTGACAATCATTCTTTTAATTACTTTTTCGAGTTCTAAAAAAGGTTGGTATGAAGCACCAATTTATCCTTATTTGGCGATACTTGTTGGACAAGCATTGGTTTGGTTAGCACCATTTTTTGAAATCATTTTGCAAAACAATAAACATTTCGTTGTAAAATGTGGGTTGTGGAGCATGATAATCCTATTTTTAGCCGCACCGTATTGGCGGATTTTTAAAAAATTTCATGGGAATACAGACCATCTTTACGAGTGGGAACAGCGACAATACACGCCTTTTATGAGCGAAATCGGCAAAAAAATGGATTATTTTGTTTTACAAACGGGTTATAATGCTGCGATTGAGTTTGTAAAAAAAGTTTCCAATGAGGCATCTTCGTTCAAAACGCATACCATGTCGGTACGCGATACGCAATTGTATCCGAAACATATTAAAATGGGCGCAAAAGTGATGTGTTGTGAACAAGAAGCGCGAGACTCTTTAAATCAATATTTTATTTATAAAACCATTGATAATCAACGGACTTGTGTATTAGTAGAAATCACAGGTCTAAAAACGCCACCGTAGTCGGGACATAAATTTCCCGCTAAATAAGGCTCTATGAGAAATTTTGTGGAAAAGAGTAGGTTTCGGAAACCTTGAAGGTTTCCGAAACCTATTCGGCATCTAATTCCGCAACCATTCTTCAGGATTTGTCGGCGATTTATCTTGCCAAATCTCAAAATGGAGTTCAGAAACACCTTTAACGGTAGCCACTTTGCCAATCGACTGCCCTATTTTAATTTTTTCATCTTTTTGAACCGTAACCGTCCCCAAACCAGAATACACTGTATAATAATGTCCATGTTTTAAAATCAAAACATTATTTTGACCCGCCAAAAATTGCACCCCAGAAACCGTTCCTTCTCCCACCGCTTTCACGGTCAAGTCTTTCGCGCTTTTCAACCGAATATCAATGCCCGAATTATTCACCATAACTCGTTGTAAATCAGGATGTTGGTGTTTACCGAAATGTTTTACAATCGTGCCAACCAAAGGCAATTCCATTTTACCTTTATTTTTTTTAAAACTATTCGTTGATAATTCTAAGGCGGTTTCCGCAGCCGTCAATTTGGTTGCTTTGACCATTTTTTTGTCCGGTTCTTTGATACCTGCCATTTTTTTAACCTTATCATCGCCTTTCGTCACCATGCCCCCGCCTGCGCGAATAGGCGTAACTGGCTCATTTTCAATGATATGCAGCACTAAATCGTGCAAAGCAGTATTGGAAGATTGCGCTTGAAAAGTCGTCGCGCTCAAAAATAAAAAGGAAATTGTAGCAAACTTTAACATGATTCAATTATTTTAATTTTCCAAAGGTGTGCATAGCGATAAACACGCCATTCGTCCAGCCAAAACCTTCTTGATTGGGGTATTCGCCACCTGTTGCCAAAATAGCTTCACAAACATTATATTTTTCCTTCATTTTGCCAAATTTGTGATAGGCTTCTTCACAGGTTTCCATCCATCGCTGCCGAATTTTATTTGCCAAAACCGTGTGTCCATACCCATTCAACCCTTTGAAAGTGACCCATTGCAAGGGAGCCCAACCATTCGGCGCGTCCCATTGTTGCCCAGTTCGATGTGGAGTCGTTACGAGTCCACCCTGTTTAAGGAATTGATTTTCAATTACTTGTGTCATGGCAGCCGCTTCTTCCAATTTTGCCATGTGAAAAAACATCGGATACACACCCGCTAAGGTGTAACAAGTTGACCTTTTTTGTTGCTTAAAATGATAATCAAAGTAAAAACTTTTAGACGCATCCCAAAAGAATTGATGAATCGTTTTAATACGATTCAACATCCGATGATGATAGAACTCCATTTTGACTTCATCTTCGTGAAAAGCATACATCCGAAACAACATTTTTTCCATGAAAAATAACAAACAATTTAAATCAATCGGCACGATATCGGTCGTTTGAATCGTCTCCAACGATTTTCCATCTGCCAACCAACGACTGCTAAAATCCCAACCTGATTCCGCCGCCGCCCGCAAATGTCGGTAGATTTCAGCAGGTTTTTGAGTAGATTGAGCCGCCGTTTCCACATCTTCGCGCCAAGATTCGGCACGCGGCGTGTCATTTGCATCCCAATATCGATTCAAAAGAGTGCCATTCGGCATCCGCACGACGCGCTTGAAACAAGGATTTTCTGCTGTCACTTGTTCCGCGCCATCCATCCAAAAAGCGTATTCTTTTTCAAGTTGCGTTTCGTATCGTTCAATGTACGCATAAAATTTTCTTTTGATTTGAAACGGTGTTTGTTCATTCGGCAACTCATCGGCGGGCAATCGAGCATACATGCCTGCCCGCAAGCAAACCATCAACATAAAAAAGGGTGGTTGAGACCTGCCAAGATAATAATTGCGATTGCCATTCGGTATATAACCTTGTTTATCAATGAGATACGCAAAATTATCAATCATCATTTGAATTAAATGCGCTTGCCCAGATTCCCGCAAACCCAACATCGTAAAGTAACTATCCCAATAATAAATCTCTCGAAAACGCCCGCCCGGAACGATGTAAGGCAAAGGCAATTGTATCAGCGAACCCGCCGCAGACGACTCCACTTCCCGCGATAATTTCGCCCAAAGTAGTTCAATATATTGCACAATCGTTCTATTTGAATCAGGCTCCATATAGGCATCAAAATCTTTGGGAAGTTCAAAATATTGATGTACAAATGCTTGCAAATCAAAGGGTTGAGTCGTTTGAAGTTTTAAAAAAAGATGATAAATTTCCTTTAAATCGCCTTTCGGCAGGCAATCTAAAAACGTTTTACAATCCTCAAAAACGAGTTGTTTTTGGACGGCTTCAAAGAGCAATGGAATTTTTTTTAGATTCATTTTTTTAGTATTTTTTAAATTTAAAAATCCAATGAATGTTGTGGTTTGAATTAGGATTGGTAGGATTTTGTTAGGATTTATCCTTAACAATCCTAACAAAATCCTATAAATCCTAATTCAAACACGCACGCTGCAAAGCTAAAACATGCTGTCACAAAAACACCTTTTTAACGTCTATAAAAACCATTTTATACCTCAAATTTGTATTATCGGCACTGATATTGAATCCTTTTAAACAAGGATTCGTACATACAAATAATATATATTTTAAAATTAAACTTTTAAAAATTTTGAATCAAAATATTGATTATCAATTTTTAAAACATTTAAAAAAAAACCTATTAAACCAAATTTGAGACCACTTTGGAAAAAATACAGGATGCAGCATTCACGCAAATATATTTTTAAAACGAATGTCATCCTTTGCGGTTAAAATCGAATTTCCAAATTGCCCAAAATCAAAAATTCGCTATGATGATGCATAATAAAATAACGAAACCGATTCAAATCCTTTTAGTCGAAGACAATCCTGGCGATGTTCGGCTTACGCAGGAGGCTTTCAAAGATGGGCGCATTCCCGTATTGATGGATGTTGCTTTAGATGGCGAAGAAGCTATTTTTTATTTGCAACGCCGTCCGCCTTATCAAACGGCACCGCGTCCAGATTTAATATTATTAGATTTAAATATACCTAAACGCGATGGGCGCGAGGTATTAGAATTTATTAAAAATGATCATTCGTTGCGCAGCATCCCCGTAGTCGTGTTGACGACCTCGAATGCGGAGCAAGATATTTCTAAAACGTATAGTTTGCATGTCAATGCGTATATCAATAAACCCGTCGATTTTGACAAATTTTTCGACATCGTGCAGAAAATCGAAGATTTTTGGTTGATGACGGCGATTTTGCCGAGTTCGTTTAGATAAATTGGAACGCGGATGACGCAGATTGGGCGGATTTTCACGGATTTTTGTTTCAGTCCGATTTTAGCATGAGACAAAAAAAATCTGTGAAAATCCGCCCAATCCGCATGATCCGCGTTCCAATAGTATCCTAAAAACACCCGATACGAAGTATTACACTCAAAAGACTATAAAAATTTCAATTCTAATTCATGCAAATAAAACATATTTAATTTTTACCCGTATTCAAGTTTTAAAACTTTCCGTGTTTCATTTTACCTAAAAATATGCCATGAGCGTTAAACCTACCAATATTTTATTGATAGAAGATAATCCCGCAGATGTCGTTCTCTTTAAAAATGCCATGAAAGATGCGGCATTTCGCTACGAATTGTTGCAAGCCGACTCTCTTTTTGAGGCTTTCGACATTATTAACCGTCAGGATGTGGATATTGCCATGTTGGACTTGTCGTTGCCCGACTCGCAGGGCTTCAAAACGTTAAATCGATTTACCGAAAGTGTCAATCACTTGCCTGTCATCGTGTTGACGGGTGTGAATAACGAAATCGTTGGAAATCAAGCGATTAAAGCGGGTGCGCAAGATTTTTTAGTGAAAGGTCAGTTTGATGGCAAATTATTGGGTCGGTGCATCCGTTATTCGATGCAGCGCTTCCGCGATAAAATGACTTTGCAAACAACCGTTAATGAATTGACTGTCAATGAAAAACGCATTGTAAAAGCGCAACAATTGGCTGGTTTTGGCAATTGGGAAATGGATTTGGTTTCCAATGAGATGATTTGGACGGAGGAGATTTTCAAGATTTTTGGTTATCATCAAAATGGCATTTCAACAGGTTTGTCCGATTATTTGAGTTATGTGCATATGGAAGACCGCATTTTGGTCGAAGATTTTTTTGATAAAGCAACGAAAGATGGTCAATTGCACAAAATTGAACATCGAATTGTGGTAGATGGGACGAGTATCAAATATTTATCGATGCACGCCCAAATTTTTTATGAAGAAATTTCACAACGATTGCTTTTGGTGGGCGGGATTCAAGACATTACAGAGCGCAAATTGCACGAACAAATGATGATGGAACAAAATATATCACGTCAAACTTCGCTTTTGAAAGAGGAAGTTTTGCAAGATATGAGTTTCCATATTCGCACGCCGTTGTCATCGATTGTGAATTTATTATATTTGATTGAAACCACTACGATTAGCCCGCAACAAAAAGAATTGGTGGAAGGCGTGAAAACTTCGGTGGATGATTTATCGTTGATGATAAACAATTTGTTGAATTTCTCTATGTTAGTCGCGCAGAATTTGAAAGCGGAGAATGAAGAATTTTATATTGGAGCTTTTTGTACGGGGTTGAAAAAAGTGGTTCAAATCAAGGCTGATAATGCTAAAATTCATATTGCGTTTACATTAGCCGCCGATTTACCAGATAAAGTAGTAGCGGATTCTAAAAAAATCACTCAAATTATTTATAATTTGATGGATCATGCCGTGAAATATACGCCTGCAAATGGGAAAATTGAATTTCATATTAGCATGTTGACCGATTCAGATAAACAAACGCGTTTATATATTCGGATGCGACATTCGGGCAAAGGCTTGAGTTCAGCTCAAATCCGCGAGTTGATGGAGGAAAATCGCATTTTGGAAACCTATAAAAATGACGCGCCTGATGCGGATAAACAACCTTTGGGTTTGGCAATCGCAGGCAAATTAACCAAAATTTTGAAAGGCGGTTTCCAAATTTCCAATCGCGCCGCCGATTTGACGACTTTTGAAGTGGATTTTCCTGCTAAATCGGTCAAATTAGTGGCAGCAGACAGTACTGCACCTGATTCGCCGTTAAAAATCTTGTTGGTAGAAGACCATTTCTTGAATCAAATGGCAACTAAAAAAATCTTAACAGGTTGGTCTCCATTCGTGACGGTGGATATTGCCGAAAATGGATTGGTCGCGGTCGAAAAATTCAGAGCGCATAAATACGATGTGGTTTTGATGGATATTCAAATGCCCGTGATGAATGGTTTTGACTCAACTTCTCGGATTCGGGAACGGAGTCAAGTGCCGATTATCGCGCTAACTGCCCATGCAAACAAATCCGAAGCCGATAAGTGTTTTGATATTGGTATGAACGATTACATCGCTAAACCATTCAAACCACAAGAGTTATATATGAAAATTATGAGTGCTATGGCAAGCATTCAACAATAAAGCGACAACGTGCCGCAAGTATTCAACCTTGCGGCACGTTTATTTTTTTTGAATAAATCAACGTATTTTTTCCATTTTTTCAAAAAAAGCCCACCAATCCGAGACTTGCTGCCCCGTTAGTTGCACTATTTTTGCCGTTTCGTCGGCTGTTTTTTTCTCAAGGCGACATTTTTGCAAGGTCTCAAAACGAGTTATCCATAATTTCAAGGTCATTTCGGGCAAATCGGATAACTCTATCATGAGTTCCATTGCAAAACCTTTGCGCCAAAGTTTCCAAAGCATTTCGATTTTGCCTTCGATTTTGCCTT
>JAAFJT010000112.1 GCA_013298955.1 Chitinophagales bacterium | reverse complement strand
CGTTTCGATACAAAAGGTCGGCGAGGTTGCAACCTCGCCGACCTTGATTCGATACCAAATCAATTCATGTTTCGGAAAACTTGAAGTTTTCCGAAACATTAATAGTATTGCTTATGCAGCCCGTTTCGATACAAAAGGTCGGCGAGGTTGCAACCTCGCCGACCATGATTCGACACCAATCGATTCATGTTTCGGAAACCTCGAAGGTTTCCGAAACATGAATACCCAAAATGAAAAAAGTCAATTTTTTACATAGGGTCGTAAAAATTGACTTTTTTAGCATTATTTTAAAAACCTTATTTTGTGAGGATCCAGCAATCTTTCCCAAATCTATCGCGCACTTGTTGCAACGATTTGGTCAAATCATCCACATCATTATAACCCACTTGACAACCAAAAACAATTTTATCATTCCGTTTGCCCGTATAAGTTTTATACCCCAATTGTTGCAATTGTTGCAAAATGCCTGCACCACCAATCGCCGTTTTATAAGCTGCGACGATGATAATGGATTTTTTCAACTTGGGCGCAGGCACTTCCACGACTCCTTTTTGCGCATCTGCGGTCGGAAATTCGTGTTCGGAAGCAATCGCGGTGCGTCGAATCGGCGTTACAGGTTGCACCACTTCTGGCACAATCGCATCCGAACCACCTTGACCCACTGCGGGCGGCGTTGTTTTCGCAACCACTTTGGGCGCACTGACAGGCTGCGAAACGGGCGGCGGTACTGTTTTTTTATCCGTCCGCGTCACATAAACCGTTCCCGCAACCCCAATCAAAGCAGCGACCACCAAACTCGGCATCAAATCATTGAACGTTAACGGTTGCCACCAAGCCCGCCGTTTTTCGGTTGGCATTTGAGCAGGCACTCCGACCGTTTCCACAGACGGCGGCAATTGTTTCTCAGGCGTAAGCGCATTTGGGTTGGTTTTAGAAGGCATTTGGGCGGCGGTCAATTCGACAGCCTCTCCATTTTCACGCTCCAATTCGCGTTCCAACAGAGGCGCAGATTGTCCTTGTGTAGCAGACGGATGATAATTATCGGTATCCGAAACCGACCGCGCAGGCGGATAAACGCCTTGCGACGAGCTTTGAGTGCGCGTAACAGGTTGATAATCAACCGATTTCAATCCAAAAGAATCTGGATTAAAGTTGGTGTTTTCAGGTACAAATTGCAATTTCTTGCTGTAATCCCGATAGAGCCGCCCTACATGGTCAAATGTGACCAATTCGTGCATATTAAGGGCTGCTTCGGTCTGGCTGACGAACTCAGCGAGTGCCGATTGTGCCTCCTGCGACGAGAGGCTGTACTTGCGTTTGATGAAATCTTGTAATATGCCGTCGTTGATTTGCAAATCGTCATCAAACCGAATCTTGTAAGAGGGTGGTGCCAATTTGCCGCCGTAAGGATCTACAACAGCATCTTGATAATCGCACACAAACGCCCCTAAGCCCGGGATAACAATTGTCTCATGTTCGTACAACAACGTTTGGATTTCTGTAGTAACTTGAATTTCCATGACAAATATATATAAGGGTAATCTCTGGTATGTACTCTCGTTGTCAAAATTACCGTTTTACGGTCAATCGGCTTAAAAAGTTAACATTAAGATAACATTTTTTATAATTCGTTTACAAAAAGCGTACCCGACCGTTCTTTTAAATTCAAATTTAATTAAAATTAATAAACTTCTATGAAAATAGCTTTTTCGAGACTGCTTTCGAGGGCACAAAAATAAACAAAATGTGTAACAATGTACCTATTTCAAACCATTAATCAATAAATTGTTTTAAAATCTATATATTTTTAACATCCGCGTAACAATCTTTATTTTTTTATAAACAAATCATGTCGGATAAATGGGAACGCAGATGACGCGAATTTTGCAGATTTTCACGGATTTTTCTATTTTTGTGTTGATTTTAAACATCGAAATAAAAAAATTCTGTGAAAATTAGCCCAATCCGCGTCATCCGCGTTCCAATTGCACCCTAAATTTTCCAATAAACCCCTTATTAAAATTTTTATAACTGTATGAAAAACAATCGTTTAGCGGTATCCATTTTTTTCTTTATGAATGGTTTCCAATACGCCAATTGGGTCGCCCGCCTGCCCGAAGTCCAAAAATGGTATGCCGTTTCCAATACGACTTTAGGCACTATTTTATTAGCCTCCGCGCTTGGCGCAATGACAGCAATGCCCTTTGCAGGTTTTTTGACCCTTCATGTTGGGAGTCGGCGCGTGACGATAGCGACTGCTTTGATATTTGTTTTAGCGATACCGTTCATTCCACTCTTGTCCAATTTAGGATGGATATATGCTTTATTTTTTTTATTTGGCGTTGCAGGTGGTTCCGAAGATGTAGCGATGAATGGGCAAGCTGTTTACGTTGAACGGATGTATGGAAAGCCGATTATGTCCTCTTTTCATGGGGTTTGGAGTGTTGGCACTGCGTCAGGGGCAGGTTTTGGGGCATTATTTGCGAAAGGCGGCATTTCTTTATTCCATCATTTTTTGGTGGTTTCTGCGGTTGCATTGATAGCGATTCTATGGGCATCTTTACATTTGGTAAAAGACGATGTGACAAGCACCGAAACCACTGCGAATGCAGATGCAAATTCCACATTCCGATTGCCAACCAAAGCGATTTTGCCTTTGGGCATTATTGCTTTTTGCGCAATGACGGGCGAAGGCGCGATTGGCGATTGGTCAGCGATTTATATGCACAAAATCGTTGGACAAACAGAGGCTTTTTCAGCCTTAGCTTTTGGCGCGTTTACGACGGCTATGACGATTGGACGTTTGGCAGGAGACCATTTTACAACCCAATTAGGCATTCGTAAACAATTGATTATCAGTAGTTTATTAGCTGTTTTGGGATTGGCATTTGCATTAGCGTTTGTACAGGCATGGGTCGTTTTAGTTGGATTATTCATCGTCGGTTTGGGTTTATCGACGATAGTGCCAATCGTGTATTCGGCGGCGGGCAATACCGAAGGCGTAACGCCGAGTGTCGGGATTGCTATGGCAACTACGATTGGTTATAGTGGTTTTTTTGTGGGACCACCTGTGATTGGCTATTTGGCGGATACCTATTCTTTGCGCATCGGATTATTATTTGCCTTAGGCTTATTTGGAATCATGTTTCTTTTTGTAACGCAAAAAATTAAGTAAGTGGTTAATGTTAAAGAATCGACAACAACGTTTGGAGGGTTTGAAACCCTCCAAACGTTATATCCAAACGTTATAAGTAACCCTACCGCAACTTGGGTTACTTAGTTGACATTTCCCGTGAACGAAAAGAGAAGTGATTGTCCCTATGTGTCCTATGAAACCTATTGTGAACTATGTGTTTTAAAAATCTAAAAAATATACAAAAATCCAATGAATCCGCAAAATCCAAGTGTAAAATAAGTACAAAAAACTTACTTTTGCGGTTTTTATTCCGAAAACAATTTGAACCGCAAGATGATAAATATTCATTTCCCTGACGGTAAAATCCGTCCTTATCCCAAAGGCACGACTTCCTTAGAGATTGCTAAAAGCATTAGTCGCGGGCTGGGCGAAAAAGTATTGGCTGCAAAAGTCGATGGACTTGTTCAAGACGCACATCGTCCGTTGACGGCGGATGCCCACATTCAATTCCTGACTTGGGACGATACGGAAGGCAAAAATGTCTTTTGGCATTCGTCGGCACATTTGTTTGCGGAGGCTTTGGAAGCCTTGTATCCGGGTACGAAATTCGGTATTGGTCCCGCGATTGAACAAGGTTTTTACTACGATGTTGACACAACAAACGCAAAAGTTCAACTTTCGACCAATGATTTTAAGAAAATCGAAGATAAAATGACGGAGTTGGCGCGTCAAAAAAATGCGTATCGCCGCGAATCGGTTTCCAAAGCAGATGCGTTAACGTATTTCAAATCAAAAGGTGATGAATATAAATTAGAATTAATTGATGGTTTGGAAGATGGTAAAATTACGTTTTACACACAGGGTAAATTCACCGATTTGTGTCGCGGACCGCATTTGCCTTCGACGGAGCCGATTAAGGCAATTAAATTGATGAAAGTGGCGGGTGCGTATTGGAAAGGCGATGCAACGCGGCAACAAGTGACGCGGATTTATGGCATTACGTTTCCAAAAGCGCAAGAATTGAAGGAGCATTTGGAGCGTTTGGCTGAAGCCTTGAAACGCGACCATCGAAAAATTGGGCAGGAACTCGAATTATTCATGTTTTCGGAACGCGTTGGTGCAGGTTTGCCGATTTGGTTGCCGAAAGGAACGGCTTTGCGCCAACGATTGGAAGATTTTTTGAAAAAAGAGCAAATCAAACGTGGTTATCAACCTGTGATTACGCCGCACATTGGCAAAAAAGAATTATATGTAACGTCTGGACATTGGGATAAATATGGCGAAGATTCCTTTCAACCGATAAAAACGCCGCGCATGGATGAGGAATTTATGTTAAAACCCATGAATTGCCCCCATCACTGCGAGATTTTTGGTCATAAACCGCGTTCATACAAAGAGTTGCCTGTCCGAATTGCGGAATTTGGAACGGTTTATCGGTATGAGCAAACAGGCGAATTGCATGGTTTGACGCGAGTGCGTTGTTTCACACAAGACGATGCGCATCTTTTCTGCACGCCTGACCAAGTGAAACAAGAGTTTTTGGGCGTATTGGATTTGACCATGTATGTCATTAAAAAATTGGGTTTTGACAATTTTACAGCTCAAATCTCCTTGCGCGACCCTGAAAATAAAGCAAAATACATTGGTTCAGATGAAAATTGGGCAAAAGCGGAACAAGCTATCATCGAAGCGACCGCAGAAGTAGGTTTGAAAACCACGACTGCAACAGGTGAAGCAGCGTTTTACGGACCGAAATTGGATTTTATGGTCAAAGATGCGATTGGTCGTTCTTGGCAATTGGGTACGATTCAAGTCGATTATAACCTTCCAGAGCGATTTAATTTGCAATATGTCGGCGCGGATGATAAAATGCACCGTCCTGTGATGATTCACCGCGCACCGTTTGGGTCGATGGAACGTTTTATCGGCGTTTTGACGGAACATTGTGCGGGGAAATTCCCGTTATGGCTCGCGCCTGAACAAATAGCGATTTTACCTATATCAGACCGATTTTCGGATTATGCGCAAAGCGTGATGCGCGAATTGGAAACGCACGATATACGCGGTTTTGTGGATGAACGGAGTGAGACAATCGGACGCAAAATCCGCGATACGGAGTTAAAACGCATTGCTTTTATGTTGGTTATCGGTGAAAAAGAGGCTGCGGAAGGCAAAATTGCGATTCGCAAGCAAGGCGAAGGCGATAAAGGGGTGATGAGCGTTGCTGAATTTGTCACTTATTTTAAAACTTTATTGTAACACATAGTTCACATAGGAAGACATAGAACACATAGTTCACATAGGAACACATAGTTCACATAGGAACACATAGTTCACATAGAAAGACATAGAACACATAGGGGCAGAATGCCTATGTGTTCTATGTCTTTCTATGTGAACTATGTGTTCTATGTCTTCCTATGTGAACTATGTGTTATAAAAAAAGCTCGTAGCTGCATAAAGCAGAACCACGAGCCTCCAAAAACGAATCTTACAATTTTTAACCAAAACTTACATAATCTATTAGAACAAATTATATGCCAAAAATATATGAAAAGTTTTAATGGTTATATTTTTCTTTTTTAATTACTTAAAAAATTATATTTTCATCATTTGTTTTTTTGCTACCCGATATAACCCCATTTACATATTGTCACAAACGGGACTATAAAGCAAAAAGTTACAATTTAGGATAATAATTTTTCAAATATTTCATTTTTGTTTTAAACGTATAACCAATTGTTTCCGCATTTTGCTTGGCTTTCTCGGCAACATCGCCTGTGAATAAATCATCAACAGTTGCGCAGAAATGTTCAATCCAATGTTCAAAATGCACATCCTGCACGTCTAAGCGGATGTGTTTTTGAAAAACATTGCCCGTAGTCATAGGTTCATCTAACAAAACAAATGCCCAAAAACCAATCATTCTTGGAAAATGGTGTTCAAAATCGATGCCTTCAAAATGGGGAGCCATGATGTCATCGGTCAACAATTTGCCATAAAAAGTTCTAACTAAATGCTCTATATCAGCACGATTTTTAATATCTGTTTTCATAATACTTTTTTTATAAATAAAATGGATGCAAAAATGCTTTGAAAACAGTTTTAAAACGATATTTGTTGCTTCTTTTCTTCACCAAACGTTTTTAGAAAGATATGAGATACTTTTTCAGTTTAGCGATGACTGTCGCGTTGAGTGGCTGCACACCGCAGTATCACTCGGCAATTGCGCCCCCGTCAGGCGGCAAAAAACCAAAAAATATTATTTTGATGATAGGGGATGGGATGGGTTTAACCCAAATATCGGCTGGGCTTTATGCGAATAAAAACAAATTAAATTTGGAATTATTCCCGTATATCGGTTTGCACAAGTCGTATCCTGCTGAAAATGGCGATTTAATCACCGATTCTGCAGCAGGCGCAACCGCATTTTCGGCAGGTGAAAAAACGTATAATGCAGCAATTGGCGTAGGTGTAGATTCGTTGCCGCGCAAAACGATTCTGGAAATGGCAGAAGAACATGGTCTGGCAACAGGCTTGATTGCGACGTGCAATATTGCACATGCAACGCCTGCGTCGTTCATCGCTCATATCAAAAAACGCGATTTATACGAAAACATTGCCGCCGATTTCCTTAAAACCAATGTAGATTTAGTGATTGGTGGTGGTAAAAAATACTTCGATAGGCGGGCAGATGGGCGCAATTTGTTGACAGAATGGCAAAAAAAAGGTTATTATGTCAGCAATCAAACGCAAGAAGACTTAGAACGCATGGTTTTTCCAGAAAGTAATGTAGTGTATTTCACAGCAGAAGACCATCCTGTACCTGCGGCGCAAGGACGAGATTATTTGCCCTTAGCGAGTCGTTTGGGTTGTGATTTTTTGAAAAAACGCAATTCAAAAGGTTTTTTTATGATGATTGAAGGTTCTCAGATTGATTGGGGCGGTCATGCAAAAAATTCAGATTACATCATTTCTGAAATGCAGGATTTTGACCAAGCGATTGGACAAGTGTTGGATTTTGCTAAAAAAGATGGAAATACCTTAGTCGTCGTCACGGCAGACCATGAAACGGGCGGTTATTCGATTAACAAAGGTTCCAAAATGGGTAGTATTCAAGGTGCGTTTACGACCGATTATCACACAGGTTGTTTGATTCCTGTTTTTGCCTTCGGTCCTGGATCGGAAAATTTTGCAGGTATGTATGAAAACACCGCTATTTTTCATAAAATGAAAACATTATTTGGTTTTTAGTCTGTTCTCTACCATCGTCGAGGTTTGGTAACCTCGACGATACCTGCCCTCAGGAGAATGTTATTGAATTTTATCATAATTTTAAAACAGGGTGAACTATGATACAACTTAAATTTACGTAAATTCTACCTTTTTTTGTTAAAAAAAATAAAATAAAAATTTGTATGATAAAATTATACGAATTTATTACCTTTGTACTCAATCGTTTGTCGCAACACAAACCGATGAACCAACAAGCTCTTTATGATATGAAAAAAAATTATATTCAATTATTCAAACTTCAACATTAAAGACATGAAACCACGTTTCATCCTTGCGCTCTCGATGAGTTTATGTGTAGCCAGCCTACCAATGTTCGCTTATGGCGCACCTTTTTACAAAACAACCCGCATGAATGTCGCTGATGTGACCGGCAAAGTCACGGATGCCAAAGGCGAATCGCTGATTGGCGTATCGGTCTCCATCAAAGGAACCACCAAAGGCACCTTAACCGATGTGGATGGTAAATATACGTTGAATGCAAATACAGGCGATGTATTGGTTTTCACCTATGTTGGTTTTAAAACCAGAGAAGTCCCTGTAACGGCGGGCATGTCCCCTATGACCGTTGTGTTGGAATCGACGGCAACAGACATTGGCGAAGTGACGGTGGTGGGTACGCGTTCCAACAAACCGCGTACAGACGTTTCGCGTCCCGCGCCCGTAGATGTATTGAGTGCCAAGGATTTACAATTGACTGGACAAGTGGATTTGGCGCAAATGGTGCAATTTACGTCACCATCATTTAACTCAGCAAAATATGGTATCAATGGCGTTGCCAATTATGCTGACCCTGCAACCTTGCGCGGTCTTTCTCCTGACCAAGTGTTGGTTTTGGTGAATGGCAAACGCCGTCATCAATTTTCTGCCCTCAACTTGAATGTTACGGTGGGTAAAGGGACGGTTGTGACGGATATGAATACGATTCCGTCTTTGGCAACAGAACGAATTGAAATTTTGAGAGATGGG
The DNA here is from genome assembly GCA_013298955.1 of Chitinophagales bacterium. Lineage (GTDB taxonomy): Bacteria > Bacteroidota > Bacteroidia > Chitinophagales > Saprospiraceae > JAAFJT01. The sequence goes on along the minus strand of JAAFJT010000112.1, from coordinate 3,007 downwards.
GCAGCAGCCCAATATGGTTCGGATGCGATTGCGGGTATTGTGAATATTGGTTTGAAAAAAAGCATCAATCAAGGCAGTTTTAAAAGTCAATATGGCGTGACGGGCGAAGGCGATGGCGCATCTTACTTGGCAGCCGTGAATTACGGGATTGGTTTGGGCAAAGATGGCAGTTATTTAAATGCGACTTTGCATTATCAGTTTTCGGAAGGCACAGACCGTTCTGAAAATTATAGAGGTCGGATTTACACCGCAGCCTCTGCGACTTGGGCGGCAGAAGATGCTGCGCGGGCGGTGACGGGCATTTGGTCGAGTACCAATGGAACAGGGATTAGTGATTTCAAAGTGAGTCAATATGGTAGCAATCAAACCCTTGCGTATCAAGGTTTTGTGAATATGGGTTATCCGATAGATGACGAATGGTCTTTTTATGGTTTTGGGGGTGGTTCGCAAAAGCAGATTAAAGCAGGGGCTTTTTTCCGCACGGCGCAACCGACGAATGCCAATTCTAATCTTGCCATTCATCCAAATGGCTATGCACCGAGTTTGCCGGGAGCGACTTTGGATTATTCAGGCGTAGTGGGTTTGCAACGGAAAACCAAAGAAGGTTGGAATATGGATTTTAGCACGGGTTATGGCTACAATTATTTGGATTTGTGGGCGAAAAACACGTCAAATCCTTCTTTGGGCGGTGCTTCTCCAAAAGATTTTTACGTCGGCAGAAGTGCTTTTGGTCAACGCACGACGGAAATGAACTTTTCTAAGGCGTTTAAAGAACTTTTTGATTTGAAAGATTGGAATATTGCGATGGGCATGCAGCATCGGGTGGATGCTTTCCAATTGGTCGAAGGCGATCCTGATTCGTATGCAGTGGGCGCGTTGGCGACTGCGCAAGGAAAAGCACCCGGTTCAAGCGGTCGTCCCGGTATCTCGGCAGACGATAGAGTGGATGCAAGACGCTCGAATATGGGCGGTTATCTGGATATTGAGTGTGAACCAACTGATAAATGGTTGTTGACAACGGCGGTTCGGGTAGAGCGATATAGTGATTTTGGTAATAATTCAACTGGAAAAATGGCTGGACGGTATAAATTGACGGAAAATTTCTCGCTGAGAGGTTCTATCAATAAAGGTTTCCGTGCGCCGTCTTTACAACAAATTTTCAATAGTGTAACGACTTCTACCGTACAAGCGGCTCAAATTCGCCAAACCAAACAATTGCGTAGTGATGACCCACGTTTGGCACAAATCGGGATTGGAGCGCCACAAGCAGAAATTTCTTGGAATTTGAATGCAGGTGTGACGGCAAAATTGGCAGGCGCGAAAAATGCAGCAGGTACGGAATATTCTGAAACGTTGTTTACGTTAGATGCTTATCAAATTGACATTGCCAATCGGATTATCATTTCAGAAGCCTTGCCTGTGGCAAGTATTCCTGCTTTGAGAACCCGTTTCCCGGGCGTTCAAGAGATTTCGTTTTTCACGAATCATTTGAGTACACGCACAACAGGCGTTGATTTGGTTGTTTCTAACAAATACATGTTTGATAATAATCATATTTTAAATACGAGTATTGCGTTAACGAATAGCGTTACAACGATTCAAAACGTAAAAGCGACACCCGATTCCTTGACAAATGGCGCGACGTATAATGTTTTAATGATTGATACGATTAGCCGTTCTTTGATTGAAACGGGACAACCGCGTACTAAAATCTTGGTCTCTGTGGGTTATCAAGCCGGCAAATGGAATACCAATGCGCGATTAAGCTATTTTGGAAATGTGCAAGCATGGGAAAAACCAACGGGTGGTTTCCATAGAACTCAGATTTTTGGAGCTAAAACGTTGGTTGATTTGTCGATTGCTTACAACCTTACCCCAAAAATGAATATTACGGTTGGCTGTAACAATATTGGTAATGTGTATCCAGATAAAGTGTATAGCAATTATTCATCGTTTTTTGATGGGCAAACGCCGTACACGCGAAATGCAAATCAATTTGGATTCAATGGCTCCTTCTACTACGCGAATGTAAATGTCACTTTCTAATATAGATTTGCATGCGAATGAAGGCAGATAAATGGGAACGCGGATGACGCGAATGGTGCAGATTTTCGCGGATTTTTTATTTTATACAAAATTTTAGTATAATGATACTTTAAGTAACGTAAGTAGTTAAATTTAAACAACGGACCACAACGTTTGGAGGGTTTGAAACCCTCCAAACGTTATACTATCTTGAAAATCAACTTTTTAACAGGTAGTACGGTTTGTCGATTCTTTCATTTCAACTACTTATAAGGATGCGTTAAAATAAAAAATCCGTGAAAATCTGCGTCATCCGCGTCATCCGCGTTCCCATTTATCCGCCTTCATAGGTACCAGAATGAACAAAATAAAATACACAGTTTGTCTAATTTAATTTTACTGCCTGTAAGCCTCTTTGCAGGATGGCTTTTTCATCGGCTCAAAATCCTTCCTGAAAATGCAACCCAAACGCTTAATGGATTGATTATCAATCTTTTCTTACCCGCTATCACCTTGCGACATACCGTTGAAATGCCTGTTCAATCCGCGTATTTGTTGCCTGTATTATCGGCTTGGTTGGTTTTTGGGGGCGCGTGTTTGTTTTTTTGGGGGATACACCGATGGACTCAATTCGACCGTTCGACGCAAGGCGCGTTGATTGTGACAGCAGGCATCAGTAGTATTTCCTTTGTTGGATTTCCCATTTTTGAAATGCTTTACGGGGCAGAAGGATTGCAAGCAGGGATTTTAATGAGTTTATGCGGAACTTTTTTAATTTGTTCGACGGCAGGCATTGCGATTGTTGAAATTTATACGGATACGACAGGTTTGGTTCATTGGAAAACGATTCTTAAAAGTATTTTGCGATTTCCACCTTTTGCGACTTTTTGTTTTGCCTTTGTATTGCGTTGTTCGGGGTATCATCATTCGCCTATCGTGCTTGATTTTTTACAAAAATTGGGTAGTCCGATGAATGTGATTG
>JAAFJT010000111.1 GCA_013298955.1 Chitinophagales bacterium | reverse complement strand
GATGTGGTTTTATTGTGGTTGACTCCGAATGGCGGCAGTTTGTTCAACACCAAAGAAGGCGAAGATATTGAATTGCAATTGTCCAAAAATAAGATTGATATGAAACGGGTGAATGATATTATCAGTTCAAAACCGACGATTGTGGCGATTAATTACACAAGTCCATGGGTTATTGACGAAATAGAGGCTAAAAATCTTAAAACCGTTTTGGCAACTTTCGGCACAACGCCCGATGCAATCCTTGATATTGTGACAGGCGCGTTCAAACCAAGTGGCAAAATGCCTTTTTCAACGCCCGTTTCTAAAAAAGCGGTTTTGGAAAATCAGTCTGATGTACCGGGACATTTGAAAGCAAAAGGGTATGCGTTGTTCCATTTTGGGGATGGATTGAGCTATTGATGTAACAACTTTCGTAGAAAGTGCTGAAATAGCGTTTGGACGGCAAAGTATGCCTTTTTAAGAATTGGTTATACACCCTTTTGGATTGTGAAATCAGTTGATTATCCATAATGATTTGTTTGAACAAAAATAAAAATGCGCCAATAAATTCCATTGACGCATTTTTATTTCTAACCCAAGTTGCGCGGTAATGCCGCCTACGGCGGCAAAACGTTTTTTCAAGGGCGTGTGTGTTTTGTTTTTAAAATTTTGCGAAGCAACATTTTAAAAACAAAACACACACGCCCTTATCTCCCTCTTTTTGGGCGGCGAAGCCGCCTACCGCGTAACTTGGGTTTCTAATAAAGTGTCTTCCGAGTTTATCCAGTAACCAATCGCATGCGTTTTTAAATACGCCATAACAATACTATCTTTGTAAGTATCCTAATTCAATTTTTACGCACTGCTAATGCTTTGCGCATGCGTTTCAAATCCAAATAATCAAAATAGTATATTAGCTTGACAGTCAAGGAGTTGCTTTCTGGCGATTCCAATGTTTTTTGCAAATTATAACGATAACCATAATCTTGCGCCCTTTCAGATGGCGCGTAATTGAAAATATTATTTTTCCAAATCACGTTCAAAAAACTGCCCGGCGCGAATTGCCGATTGTAAACCAAATCAATATTAAAAAGATTATAATTCAAATCATGTGAACCCGTCCATGTGCGCGGTTTCAAGGTGCCATCCATTTGCAATTGGTAAAAACCTTGATACACCAATTGTCGCCAATAATGACGCGCTCGAAAGGTGATATTATTGGTTGCATTAAATTTATAACTCGTTGAAAATGAATTGACTATGGTTTGAATGCGCCGCCCTCCAAAGGTAATATCTGCATCGATGGCATCACTCGTACGACTAATATGTCCATAATTTTTCTGGTCTTTTTCCAATCGAATATCCCAACCAAGGTTAAATCGATTGCTCACCCGCCAATTCGGATTGATAGACGTACCCACAAATCGCCCCTTTTCACTATCCAAAAAATCGCCATAGCCGATGTTAAAATTCATATAAAACTTTTTCCGTGAGTCGGTGCTGTAATTGACATTGAGGAACGCAAAGGGATTGTGATAATACCGCCGCCCATTCACACGCGCTTCAAAATAATCGTAATACCACAATGGACTGCTATAAATATTGTAATTCAACGTCGATTGATCTTTAAATTTGCCAAAAAAACCTTGATTTACATTAAATTCGCCATATAAAGATGGTTTGTAACGCCGATTATAATTCAAATTCAACCAAGTACTCGTTTGTAAAAACTTGCCTTTCGGCTCATACGTATTATAACTTACATTACAACCTGTCGAAATCGTATTATTACCATAAAATATATTTAAATCGCTTGGATCCCAATTATCGTCTAAAAAATCAACGCCGCCGCCCCAATTGAAATTGCCACTGACCTTTCCGCCACCAATATTGAATGCTTTGCCGCGCACGACCGATTGATTGGGTTCAAAAACTTGACTCATCCGCCCACTGCCTTGCAATTCATATACATTTTTTTTATCACGTAATTTGAATCGAAGCGCGGAAACATTCGCATCTCGTTCATCGCCTTGCCGCAAGGTATTTGCATTTGTAAAACTCACATCTGAGTTGTTTTTCAATACTTTTTGTATGGTAAAAATATTATAATTGGTCAAACCCGCCGTTTGATAAAGGCGTTTTGCACCTGTCACCTCATTTTCAATTTCCGCATACATGGGCGCACCCACCGCATTCAAAACACCGATTGCCCAATTCCCATTCGTGCGTCCCGAAAGTTTCGTTGCATTATACAATTGTGTTTCAGACGGATTTTTTTTAATCGTTTCATTATCTTTCAACGCGCCAGAAACATTAGAATAACGCGTCGGCGTACCACCCAAACGACGGCTGTAAAACAAATCGCCCATTGTAAATAAATCCGTACTTTCGGTAAAAAACGGTCTCCGTTCATCAAAACGCACCTCGAAAGGGCTGAGATTCAATTGTTTATTATCGGATTGCACCTGACCGAAATTAGGAATTAACGTCATATCTACGGTAAAACTTTCATTGATACCGTACTTCACATCCAACCCACCATTGAATCCGCGAGAATTGATATAGTCGTCTCCAGAGGGGTCTCGGCTGATATTGCCCGCCACATAGGGCGAAAAAGACAGGCGCAAAGGGGGGGCAATGTTTTCAATTCCCTCCAAATCGCCATAAAACTGGACAAAACCACTCTCTTTCGGGTTGATTTGCGACCAAGTAGCCTGTTCTCCCAACCGTTTCGTGACCCGCGTAAACTGAACGCCCCACTGTTGCACCGCTTTTTTGGGAAAACGCAGTGCCGAATACGGAATCCGATATTCCACCACCCAGCCATCTGCCTGTATCGTCACCGCCGATTGCCAAACGACATCCCAGTTGAAATCCATCCCTTGCCCTCCCGGTGTAATCCGCGAATCCGCTTGAACACCCGCCGCCGTCACCCCAAAACGCTGCGCCGATTGATTATCATCATAGGTGTCCAAACCAAAATTAAAAAAATCGGCTGCTACATCAATTTGGTCGCGCTGCCCCAATTCCTTTAAAATTTTTTTCGGGTCATCGTACAAATAGGCGCATAGATAAATCGCTGCATCATCATAACCGACTCGAACTTCCGTCCGCAATTCGGACGGAATATGGGGTTTAGGCTCAAAAGCGATAAAATCCGTTGCAATTGGCAGCGATTTCCAACATTCATCATTGGGAATGCCATCAATTTTGGGTGCTTGATTGATTTTTGCCGTTTTATAAGTTGGTTTAGGTTTGATGGGTTTAAAAATGTTGTCTTGGGTTTGAGCAAAAAGGCTGTTTGCAACCGTATAAGCAAACATTAAAAAAATGGTTTTCCATGAAACACGCATGTTGGTTTTGTTTTTTCGTGGCTGGTTTAATTTTTTCCATTGTTAAGACGATTTCTAAGAGACAAAAGTTATAGAAATTTGTTGCACAAAACCCATTTAGTAGTCCGTAAATTTATTTCCCGACTACTATACTTTGCGTCGGGTGGTTTTGCGATACAATGGGAACACGGATGACACGGATTGGGCGAATTTGCACGGATTTTTTTGAAATGCAGTGCCAAATTCAGGAAAAAATCCGCGAAAATTCGCCTCATCCGCGTTATCCGTGTTCCCATTGTATTGCAAAACCACCCGATACAAAGTATAAAAAAAGAAGCGCAAATCAATTGCAATGTGATTCTTTATAGTAACTTTGCGCCGCTTTTGGGTTAAATCGGTATCCATGATACTCAAAATGGATTCATTTTTGTAATCATGGAGCGTAACCCATTGAAAATCAATTCAAATATTCATCCAATACCAAAAATTAAGATGTCAAAACTAAAAGCAGGTAAAAGAACTTTTACCATGATTAAGCCAGATGCGGTTGCTGCGGGCAACATTGGTGCGATTTTAAAAGATATTAATGCGGCAGGTTTCAAGATTGTCGCTATGAAATACACAAAATTGTCGGCTGCGAAAGCGGGTGAGTTTTATGCAGTGCATAAAGAACGTCCTTTTTATGGCGAATTGGTTGCGTTTATGTCGAGCGGACCTATTGTAGCGGCGGTTTTGGAAAAGGAAAATGCGGTTGCGGATTTTCGCACGTTGATTGGTGCAACCAATCCTGCGAATGCTGCTGCTGGTACTTTGCGGGCAAAATACGCTAAAAGCATGGGTGAAAATGCCGTTCATGGCTCGGATTCGGATGAAAATGCAGCGATTGAAGCCGCATTTCACTTTGCAGGAACCGAAATGTTTGCATAGTTTGAATTAGGATTTTTGGGATTTTAAGGATAAATAGGATTTTTATCAATCCTTAAAATCCCAAAAATCCTAATTCAAACTATCATCCTATTAAGAAAAATTCTATTGCCAAATCATATCCTTTGATGCCAAATCCAACAATAATGCCTTTGCAAACGCGGCTCAAATGGCTATGATGCCGAAACGACTCTCTTGCATGCACATTTGAAATATGCACCTCAATCACAGGCGTAGTCACACCCGCAATCCCATCCGCAATCGCAATCGACGTGTGCGTATAAGCCCCTGCATTCAGGATAATCGCATCTGCCGAAAACCCAATTTCATGGATTTTGTCCAACAACACCCCTTCCGAATTGCTTTGGAAATAGTGCAATTCCACTTTATTTTCAAACTTTTTTTGCAAAATTTTAAAATAATCCTCAAAGGTTTGATAACCATAGACTTCGGGTTGTCTTCTGCCGAGTAAATTCAAATTAGGTCCATTGATAATGTAAATTTTTTTCATAAAATATTGATTTTGGAAAAGGTTTGAAATAAGATGCTTATGATTTTAAAATTATCCTTGCAATCCTTGAAATTACAGGTTTGAAATAAGATGCTTATGATTTTAAGGATTGGAAGGATGTTTTCGGTTGAAAAATTATCCTTCCAATCCTTGAAATCATAAGCATCCTATTTCAAACGATTCCCTAATTCAAATGGATACCGATTTAGGTTGCAAAGCAATTAGCGCGTGTCTCAATTTTGAAACTAACTTATCCACATCTTGTTTATTGACATTCAAAGGCGGCAAAAGTCGAATCGTATTTGGTTCAGACGCAGACCCGACAAATACTTTTTCATTGAAAACCAACGCTTTACGCAATGCCGCAACTGGAAAATTAAATTCGACCCCAATCATCAAGCCTAAACCGCGCACGATTTTTACACCCGGCAACGATTTCAATTGTCGCATCGCATAATTGCCCAATGTAGCAGCATTTTCAATCAAAAATTCTGATTTTAACACATCTAACACTGCAATTGCAGCCGCACACGCCAAATGAGAACCGCCAAAAGTCGTCCCCAATAAACCATGTTTGGCTTTAAATTTCGGATGAATCAACAACGCGCCAATCGGAAAACCATTGCCCATGCCTTTCGCAGTCGTAACCAAATCGGGTTGAATATCCGCGTATTGATACGCAAAAAACTTCCCAGAACGACCGTAACCAGATTGGATTTCATCCAAAATTAAAATCGTATCGGTTTGATTACAAATGGTTTGTAATTGTTTTAAAAAATGAATATCTGGAATATGAATCCCGCCAATGCCTTGAATCCCTTCCACAATCACCGCGCAAACATCGCCTTTTAAAACCGCCGTTTGGACACTTTCAATATCATTCAAATCAAAAAAGGCTTTTTCAAAACCTTCATTAATCGGTGCGACAATTTTCGGGTCATGCGTAATATTGACGGCTGCGGAAGTGCGTCCATGAAAGGCTTTTTTGAAAGCAATCACTTTTTTTCGACCATTGTGAAAAGACGCTAATTTCAACGCATTTTCATTCGCTTCCGCGCCCGATGAAATCAAAAACAATTGATAATCATTGAGTTGCGAAAGTTCGCCGAGTTTTTTTGCCAATTCATGTTGCAATGAATTTTGAATACTATTGGAATAAAAACCCAATTTTTGGACTTGTTCCGTGATTTTTTGAACGTAATGCGGATGTGAATGACCGATACTAATCACCGCATGTCCGCCGTAAAAATCCAAATATTCCGTACCTGCCGCATCATACACCCGCGCACCCGCGCCGCGAACAGGCTCAATATCATATAAGGGATAAACGTCAAATAATTTCATTGAATTAATTGTTTAACACATAGGTCACATAGGAAGACATAGGACGCATACGGGCATTTATTTGAAATGCAGGCATCCCAATAAATGCCCTATGTGTCCTATGTGTCATATGTCTTCCTATGTGACCTATGTGTTGTTAAAATGCAACTGCTTTTAATTTCAAACCTTCGGTCTCAGGCAACCCAAACATTAAGTTCATATTCTGAACGGCTTGTCCTGATGCGCCTTTCAATAAATTATCTATCATACTGATAATCAACACTTTATCATCATGCTTGGATACGTAAATCAACGCTTTATTTGTCCCAACCACTTGTTTCAAATGCGGATTCGTATCCGTCACATGTGTAAAAGGTTCGTCTTTATAAAAATCAGCGTATAATTTTTTTACATCAGATTCACATAAACTCGTTTTCAAATACATACTTGCGTAAATGCCGCGTGTAAAATTGCCCCGAATCGGCAAAAAATTCAATTCTGAAACAAAATCGGGTTGTAATTGAAAAACGGTTTGTTTGATTTCCTTCAAATGACGGTGTTTAAAGGATTCATAAATCGAAATATTATTATTCCGCCAACTAAAATGCGATGTTGTACTTGGTTTTTGCCCCGCGCCTGTCGAACCAGTAATCGCATGAATATGCACATCCGAATTTAACAAATGATGCGCCGCCAAAGGCAATAAACCCAATTGAATCGTCGTCGCAAAACAACCGGGATTGGCAATAAAATTGGCTTTTTCAATCAAAGGACGATTCAACTCTGGCAAACCATACACCCAATTTTCCGCGCCCACTCGAAAATCTTGTGATAAATCAATGATTTTCAAGGTTTTAGGAAATGAATTATTTTCTATAAAACCTTTTGCTTCGCCATGTCCGATACATAAGAAAAGGACATCAACCGTTTCAAAAGGCATTTTATCGGAAAAAATCTTATAGGTTTCACCCACCAAATCGGAATGAATGTCGCTTAACAACGCTCCTGCATTGCTTTTGCTATGCACAAAACCGATTTCGACCGCAGGATGATGTATCAAAAGGCGTAATAATTCGCCTGCGGTGTAACCCGCGCCGCCAATAATCCCTACTTTTATAATCATTTGATATTATTTTTGAAACACATAGGTCACATAAGAGGACATAGGACACGTAGGTAGGATACAGTAGGCATTTATTGAGAATGTATCCTACCTATGTGTCCTATGTCCTCTTATGTGAACTATGTGTTAGCTTTTAGTTGATTGACAAATTGATGAATCCGTTGTTGATTGCCCAAAATTTTAGTGAAACCTTTCACGTCTTCGCCCGACCAAGCATTATTCATTTCCCCATAACTGCCAAACTTAGCATTCATCAAATCATATTGAGAATCAATGCCTTGTAATTCAAATCGATATGGCAATAATTTAACATGTACTGTTCCCGTCACGTTTTGCTGCGTATCTGTTAAGAATGTTTCGATATTCCGCATCACAGGGTCTAAAAATTGCGCTTCATGTAGCAACATTCCGTACCAATTTGACAATTGCTCTTTCCAATACGCTTGCCATTTTGTTAGAATATGTTTTTCCAACAAATGATGTGCTTTAATCGAAATCAACGCCGCAGGTGCTTCAAAACCAACCCGCCCTTTGATGCCAATAATCGTGTCGCCCACATGTATATCGCGTCCAATCGCATAAGGCGATGCCAATTTTTCCAATGCTTCAATCGCTTCCACAGGATGCGCAAAAGATTGATTATCAATGCCTTTTAATTCACCATTTTTAAAATGCAATTGAATAACGCTCGGTTTTTTTTGTTCTAATTGAGATGGATAAGCACTTTCGGGCAATGGTTTATCCGAAGTCAGCGTTTCTTGACCGCCGACACTCGTTCCCCAAATCCCTTTATTGATGCTATATTTCGCCTTTTCCCAATTCAAACTAAACCCTTTTTGTTGCAAATATTCAATTTCTGCCTGCCGACTCAACCGCAAATCGCGTATCGGCGTGATGATTTCCAAGTCATCCCCAAGCGTATTGAACACCAAATCAAACCGAACTTGGTCATTGCCCGCGCCCGTCGAACCATGTGCAACCGATTTTGCACCCACGATTCGAGCATATTTGACGACTTCCAAAGCCTGAAACATGCGTTCCGCACTCACAGACAACGGATACGTTTGATTGCGCAAGACATTTCCAAATATTAAATATTTAATGCAATTATCATAAAAATCGCGCACCGCATCCACTGCTTTAAACGTTTTTGCACCCAATAAATAGGCTTTAGCTTCCATTTTTTGGAGGTCATCTTCCGAAAAACCACCTGTATTGACCGTGACCGCATGGACTTCCATGCCTTTTTCGACTGTTAAATACTGGATGCAAAAGGATGTATCCAAGCCGCCCGAATAGGCGAGAATGACTTTTTTAGACATATGAAAAACGATTTTGTTTGATAAATAATTAGTATCTAAATTTAATATGTTTTGGAGCGCGTCCAAATCCCGAACCGCCACCTGCTGTTACAATTTGATGTGTCAAATCGTACTTCATCGCCTCTTCCTCCACTTTGGAAGGCGCAAGCATGCCCGTACAAAGACACATTTTGCGATTTTTAGATTGCAAAATTTCGTAATTTGGGCAACTGCTGCACCCGCGCCAAAACTCCTCATCCTGCGTCAATTCCGAAAAGGTCACAGGCACATAACCCAATTCGGTATTGATTTTCATCACAGGCAAACTCGTCGTGATGCCAAATACGCGCGCCTCTGGATACAGGTCACGCGCCAAATCAAAAGCAGCGCGTTTTATCTTTTTCGCCAACCCATGATGCCGATAATCAGGATCCACAATCAACCCTGAATTAGACACATAGCGTTGATGACTATACGTTTCTACATAACAAAAACCAATCAAGCGTTCCCCATGCAACGCTACAACGGAATGACCCGTTTCTAATTTTTTCTTAATATAATTCGGGTCGCGTTTAGCAATACCTGTGCCGCGCACTCGCGCAGATTCTTCAATTAAGTCCACAATCGCTTGCGCATGCACTGCATGCCCTTTGCCCGCGATAACGATTTTTATATCTATGACTTGCTCCATTTTTTTAATCCTAATTTTTAAAATTTTGATAATTAATTGATTACGTATCCTTTTAAAAGATACTAAAATAAATGAATAAGATTCGTCTTTCCTTTAAGAAATAGACGACCTTGTGTAAAACGGATATTCGGACGTGCCGAATTTCAATAGTAACACTCAAAAACTTTAAGGGAAATTTTGTTTAGGACTTGTACGGCGGGATTTCTAAAACCCCTTTTGCCGGATAATCATCGTCGCACGCCTCTCGGCGGGATGCGACACGGGCAGCCAAAACGACGGGCGCGTTTGGCGAATCGTGGAGATGGAAGACAATTATAATCAATTGTCAAAAACAGCATGTGAAGTGATTTCTTCATTTTCAAGTTTATCGTCAACTTAAAACGACGCAAACAGCGACACGTTATGACGGGGCAAATATAAAACCCTTTTGAGAATTTTCCAAATTTTTTAGAATTTTTAAGAAAAAATTAAGATATTTAAAAAATTAGAATTGGTTTTCATTCCTCTTTTCAGAATATAATACTTTTTTAAAATCATAACATTATTGCTTCAAGATGCTTTTAGATACAAATTTTATTTTTTAAACGAAGTCCATTTTGAAATTTTATACCAAAATAGATTCATAATAAAATGAATTTAGGCTTGTCTAAATTTATTTTTATGATTTCTAAAAAATGTTTTACATTTGTGGACGTTCTTTGAACGGAACTATTTTTAATAACTTCAACCAAATCAAATATGGCTATTTTTCAAATCTTACAAACAGAATGGGCGATTCGCGCCCTTTCAGCTTCTGCAATGGTGGGCATGATGTGTGGCATGTTGGGCTGTTTCATCGTCTTGCGCAATATGGCATTGATTGGCGACGCGCTGAGTCACGCCGTATTGCCGGGCGTAGTCGTCGCATTTATGTTGGTAGGATTTTCGACGATAGGGTTTTTCATCGGTTCGGTGGCGGCGGGATTACTGTCGGCGGCGGCAATGACTTGGATTCAACAGCATGTTCAAACCAAAAATGATGCGGCAATTGGTATCGTTTTTACCGCTATGTTTTCGGCGGGCGTGATGGGCATTTCGTGGATTTCGCATCAACAAGGCGTGCATTTAGATTTAAAAGATTTCTTATTTGGCAACGTCTTAGGCGTGAGTAATAGCGATTTGTATTTGACAACTTTTGTGAGTTGTTTTGTACTTATTTCCATTATTTCATTTTATAAATTCTTGTTTATCAGTACTTTCCAACCAATTGTAGCGCGTACGATGGGGATTTCCGTACAAGGCATCCATTATTTTTTAATGTTATTATTATCATTTTCGGTTGTTGCGTCTTTGCAAACAGTGGGTGTCATTTTAGTGGTTGCGATGTTGATAACGCCTGCTTCAACCGCACTTTTACTCTCGAATAGATTGAATAAAGTCTTAATAACCGCAGGAATTTTAGGGTTCTTGGCAGCAATTTTTGGTTTTGTAGCAGCCGTTGTTTTTGAGACAACGCCTGGGCCCGCAATGGTGATGGTCTCAACGCTTTTTTATGTAATTGCCATGTTATTCGCGCCTAAGAAAGGTTTAATCAGCCGTTTTTATCAAAAAAGACATTTAGAACATAAAATTCGCCTTGAAGATACGTTGAAACGCGCTTGGCGATTGCAAGAAAAGGGGCATTTTAGTTTGGACGATTTGGCAGCGCAAGTGAGTTTTCCCGCGCCTGATTTGAAAATTATTTTAAATCAAATGATGCGTAACCATTTGATTATCAATCAAAAAGAAGTGTTTCAATTAACCGATACAGGACTTGCGGCGGCAGCTCGTTTGGTTCGGGCGCACCGACTTTGGGAAACCTATTTAGCCCGCGAATTGGGATTGACAGAGGAGCAAATTCATGAAGATGCGGAGAAATATGAACATTTATTATCCGAAGAATTATTGGATGAAGTCGATGCTCATTTGGACTTTCCAGATGAAGACCCACATGGTTCGCCTATTCCCAAAAAGTAAACACATAGTTCACATAGAATTACATAGGACACATAGATAAAAATGCCCTATGTGAACTATGTAATTCTATGTGAACTATGTGTTTAAAAAAGGTATCTTGAAACACATAGTTCACATAGAATTACATAGTACACATAGATGAAAATGCCCTATGTGAACTATGTAATTCTATGTGAACTATGTGTTTAAAAAAGGTATCTTGAAACACATAGTTCACATAGAATTACATAGTACACATAGATAAAAATGCCCTATGTGAACTATGTAATTCTATGTGAACTATGTGTTTAAAAAAGGTATCTTGAAACACATAG
>JAAFJT010000110.1 GCA_013298955.1 Chitinophagales bacterium | reverse complement strand
GCAAAGATAAACTTGTTTTTTGAAAAAAGAAAAAAACACCCACTTCCTTTTATGGCAGGCTGTTACTTTTCCAAAAGGCGCGTCTAAAAAACGATATTTTAACATTCCTATAACAAACCACCATTCCAAAAAAAGTAAAAAAAAAACGGCGAATATTCGTTTTTCTTAGATGAATCTTACTAACTTTGCGGTATCAACCATTTTGACAATTTTAATTAAAGCAAACGAAAAATTTTTTCTAAACAAATTTCATGACTCAAACCATCGTGTATCTGTATTTACTTCGTCGTATTTTGTGTCCGATTTCCCTTTATACACCTTGTTATGTAAAATAGTAATGATATTTTTGAAAAAAAATATTCGTTTAGTATGCAAATTTAAATAGATTTTATATTTTTGACTGCTTTTTTGAATAAAGATTATTTTTTTTTGTTATTTAAAATTCGTTTCGTATGAAAAAAATCTCATTAGTTTTGATGATGGTGCTGTTTGGTATCAGTTTCGCGCTGGCACAACGAACTATCACAGGTCTCGTAACCGATAAAAAAGGAGAGGCTTTAATCGGTGCAAGTGTGCTGGTTAAAAGTACCAGTCTTGGTATGGTAACAGACGTAGATGGCAGATACAATATCGCTGTACCTGCTGGGGCAACTACCTTAATTTTTACGTTTGTCGGTTATGAAACGTTGGAAGTCAAGATAGGCAGTTCCAACACGATAGATGTACAATTAGACGAAGATTCTAAAGTATTAGCAGGCGTTGTCATTGTTGAAACGGGTACAGGCGTTGCGACCGATAAACGAAAAGTGGCAACCGATGTGCAAACGATTGGTGCGCGGGCTTTGCCGCCGACACCGACGGCTTCGATTGACCAAGCTTTGGTTGGTAAAATCGCAGGGGCGCAAATTAGTTCTGTCAATGGTACGCCGGGTGCGAAAACAAGTATCTTGTTACGCGGTATCAACACCTTGAATCGCGGTACCAATCCGATGATTATGATGGATGGGGTGGAATTGGGTGCAACCGATTTAAATGCTATCGGATTGGCTTCGATTGACCGCGTAGAGGTGGTTCAAGGGGCTGCTTCTGCGAGTATTTATGGTGCGCAAGGTGCGAATGGCGTTATCCAATTGTTCAGCAAGCGCGGCAAGAAAGATGAATTGAATATTGAATTTTCATCCAGTTATGTCAATAGTTCTTATTTGAATGTGGGCGGTTTGAAAAAAGCAGATTTGCATGGTTTCAATACAGATGCTGCTAACAATGTAATCGGTGGTACAGGCGCGCCCTTGAAATGGGATCCAGCACTCGGTACCTATTCAGAGAACTTGATTTGGAATAGTACTTCGTCAACGCTTAAAATCGACAAGCCGTATGACAAAAATTTGAAATATGTTGACCATTTCGCTATGTTTTTGCAAGATGCCCCAACGACAAATAACAATCTAAGTATTTCAGGTGGCAAAGGTCCCGTTGATTTTGCCATCGGGTTAGGACAAAATACCCAAGAAAGTAACTTTATTGGCAATGGTAATTTCAAACGTACCAATTTGAATGCTAATATCGGAATTGAAATTGCCAAAGGATTGACATTGCGCTCTACAACGCAATTGATTCACACGAACAGTACGATTAATGATGGTGGACAAAATAGTACGATTTATGCTTTATTCAATACGCGCCCTTTCATTGATTATTCTTCAAAAATGGCGGATGGCAATTATGCGGCTTTCTTTGGAAATGCACAAGGCGTGAATGGTACGAATCCATTCTACATCAATCAATATTCAAAGTCACTTGAAAAAACAAATGATGTGATTCAAGGCTTGAATTTGAACTACTCCCCGTTTAAAGTATTGGAATTGAGTGCCAAATATGGTTTGAATTACCAAAATAGAGATTTCCAATATACTTTTGCCAACCAAAACGGTAATCTTAACCAACTTGAAACAGGTTATTTCTGGTCTTACTATGGCGATGGCGGTGGCGAAATCCGTAATGAGGCAAGAGCTATCACTTTCCAAAACTTGTTGACTTCGGCTACGTTGAAATTGGATGCGAAAAAAGATTTAGGTATCAATTTGCCGATTACTTCCAGCACCCAAGTTGCTTATGACTATCGGAACAAACAATATCGCTATTCGGAGATTTCTGGTGTTGGTTTGCCGTCTTACCTTCCTGCAACTATCAAACAAGCAGCTTCTCAACAAGTCAAAGATGAATATAGCGAACCATTCATTACTTTTGGTTATTTGGTGAATCAACATTTTGATTTTGGTGAAGTAGCAGGTGTTTCCGCAGGTTTCCGCAGTGACTATTCGTCTGCATTCGGGGGTGGTTCTACACCGTTTACCTTCCCACATGCAAGCGGTTATTTCAGACCGTCTTCTATGGCTTTCTGGCAAAAAGGTGCTTTGGGCAAAATCATGCCAGAGGTAAAATTGCGGGCAGCGTATGGTCAAGCAGGGATTCAACCGAAACCATTTGACCGCTACATCACTTTGGGTACAAAAACAGTGGGTAGTACGAATGCACTTTATTTGCCACAAGCACAATCCAATCCAGATTTGGGCGTGGAAGTTTCTACAGAAACAGAATTTGGAGCAGATATTACCTTGGCAGGCAGCAAAGGCGATTGGTTTAGCAGCATCGTTTTTGCACCAACTTATTGGAGCAGAACAACGGATAATGCGATTTATGACGTTGCAGCAGCCCCTTCAACAGGTGTTTTCACGAAAAAGGATAACGCATTTGCATTGGCTTCCAATGGTTTCCAATTCTCATTAGCTACAAAAGTATTGTCGAACAAAGATTTTGAATGGAATTTTATAGCGAACTATACACAACAAAGTTCTACCATTACGAAAGTACAAGGACAAGAAGTTGTTGTAACTTCCGCAGTCGGTAGCACAGGATACGTATTGAAAGCAGGGGAAAAAGTAGGACAACTTTTTGGTTTCTTAGGTTTGCACTCGTTGACCGAGCAAAGAGATGGCAAATTCTTATTGCCACAAGACCAAGTAGCACAATATGAAGTAGCAAGCAATGGTTGGGTGGTTAATAAAGCAACGAAAGCACCGTATTTCACACCAGACCAATATAGCTTTGGTGACCCGAATCCACTGTTCAATATGGCGTTTATCAACAGCATCACTTACAAGAAATTCTTAACATTGAATTTCCAATTTGACTGGATTCAAGGCAGCCACATTTACAATCAAACGAAAGAATGGATGTACCGGGACGGTATTCACAGCGATTACCAACAACCGATTACGATTAATGGTGAAACAGGTGCATGGTCAGCGTTTTATCGCGGTGTGTATGCAGAACGGTCTCGGAATGGTACGAAAAGCTATTTCTACGAAGACGCATCTTTCGTGCGGTTGCGGAATCTTGAATTAGTAATTGATTTAGCGAAAATGGTAACGGTTCCTTATTGCAAATCGCTTCAAATGACGATTGGCGGACGCAATTTGATGACTTGGACGAAATACACTGGTTTAGACCCAGAAGTCAACTCTGGTAATGCGTACAAAAAAGGCGAAGCATCTGCTTGGGATAGAGGTACAGACCACAATACGATGCCGAACTTGCGTTCTTATCAATTGGGTTTCAGAGTCGGTTTCTAAATTATTCGTGATAAGGATGGATGATAAATCATTCGTCATGTATCATTCATAATTCCATCACTTTCAAAAAAAGATTAAAAATGAAGATTCATAAAATAGCAGCTGCCTTTTTAGTTATTTTAAGCGCGTTCGTCGCGTGCAGCAAAGACGAATTGAATGTTTTAAATCCAAACTTGCCAACACCTGCGAGTGCAGCGACTGAATCGGGGATTCTTTCGTTGGGACAAGGCGCGGTGTATCAATCTGGCTTTCGATTTGACCCGGGTAGCCCTTTTTATGATGGCGTTTATGGCTATTTTTGGTCTGGCGCGATTGGTTTCCACGAATTATTGGGCGATAATATCGGTATTGAGGCAGCAAACGCGTATTTAAACCAATTGGGTTGCCCAGATGCGGTGACTTTGGACAATGCATCGGTTGCTTTAAACCCAAATTCACCTAAAACGCAATATGAATTGTTGCGCGGGATTAATGTCAATGCACAAGGCGCAGGCAATCCGATTGTCCACGAATGGGCATATATGTATGGTTTGAACAATGGCGCGAATAACATTTTAGAAGTTGTTAAAAATGTTAAATTCGGTGCGAATGGCGACTTTAAAACGAAAGTCATTCAAGCATGGGCGTATTTCTGGAAAGGATTTGCCTATGGACGGTTGGGTTCTATCTACTATGCGGGCGTTATCAACAACGAAGCGAATAAAGCATCCAGTACGTATGTTACCAAAGAACAATTGATTGCAGAATCAAATGCGAATTATGACAAAGCAACTGCTTTATTCAATGGTGTGACAGGTGGTGGCGATTATGATGCAATTATAAGTACGTTGATTCCAAGTTTCTGCCAAACAGGTAAAGGGGGTGTTTTGTCTCCTGCTGAATTTGTCAGAACGATTAACACGATGAAAGCGCGTAATATTTTAGTGAATACCCCTGTGGCAAGTATGACAGCTGCACAATGGTCAAGCATTGCAACGTTGACAGCAAACGGTGTGAAAGCAACAGATAAAGTGTTGACAGGTCGCTCTAATGAAGCAGGTGACATTTGGTCCACCACAGGTGGTTCAGTGGCAGCTAAATCTACCAGTGTGAAACCCGGTACGGCTACTTATAAAATCAGTGAACGCCTTATCCAAGATTACAAAGCGGGTGACAAACGTTTAGAGCAAAACTTTGTACAAGGAACGGCTTGGATTGGCAATAGTGACCGGGGCAATTCTTTCAACACGCGTTTTGCCTTGAAAGATGGTGGTACAGGCGTTGCAGGTACGGTTATTTTCAGTAATATTACGACAGCAGGCGCGGCTGAATTTTATTTGGCAGCTACTTTTGAAGAAAATGAATTGATGAAGGCGGAAGCTAAAATCTACACCGGTGCAGGCGATATTGCAGGTGCAGCAGCAGCGATTGACGCAGTAAGAACGGCACAAGGCGCGGGTTTACCTGCCATGAGCCCCACTTCAACGGTTGCACAAGCAAAAGAAGAATTGCGTAGAGAACGCCGTTCTGCATTGCCATTCAGAGGTTTAGCGTTTTATGATGCTCGTCGTTGGGGCATTACAGAGAAAGGCAGCGCAGGTAGAACGGGTTGTGTAGTAGTCGATAAAGGCGCAGTGGTGAATACCAATGCAACTATCAAATACAATTTCTTGGACTATTGGGATGTACCAGATAATGAGTTGGCTTACAATCCATCCACAGGTGGTGCAGCGACTAAAAATCCGAAATAATAAGATTTAGTGTTTTGAAAATGTTGTTGGTTGCGTTCCTTTGCAAAAAGGAGCGCAATTTTTTTTACCCCAAATTGCGGACAGTTGAAACTGTCCGCACTTTTTTACTACTTCTGTTTGACTCATGTTACGCAGTCTTCTTTGGGAGGACAAATTTTATTTTGTTTTTCGAGAGAATAGGTTTCGGAAACCTGCAAGGTTTCCGAAACCTACGTTGTTTTTCCGCTACTCAAAAGTGTGAAAAATAAAAATCAACCCATAAAGTGGGTCGATTTTTATTTCCCCTTATCTGTTAGGTTTGTCCTATTAATAAAAGAAAAGTCCTATAATTAGGAAAACGAAACTTATAAATTTGTCTTTTAGATAAACGCCTAATTTTTTTAATATTATTTTATTTTAACAAATTTTATAGGGCTTTTTTACGAAAAAAACCTATTTTATAGGCTAATAAACCTATTTTGCCATTTTATTTAACATTTTATTTTTGATTGATTTAACTTAATTGTTGTATGAAGAAATGCTCATTAATATTAACGATGCTGCTTTTCAGTATCACCATCGCGCTCGCACAACGAACCATCATGGGGACGGTGACCGACGCGAAAGGAGAAGCCTTAATTGGGGCAGCTGTATTGGTTAAAAACACGACGACGGGTACGGTCACAGACGTTGATGGCAAATATTCGCTTGACGTACCGAACAATGCCCTGTTGGTATTCAGTTATGTGGGTTACATGACGCAAGAAATTGCCCTTAGTGCATCGAATGTCCTCAATGTCACGCTTGCCGAAGCGCAATTACAAGAAGTTATTGTGACCGCTTTGGGTACAAAACGCGAATCTAAAGCATTGGGTTATGCGGCGCAACAGGTGGGCGGCGATAAACTCACCGAAGCCAATACAACCAATGTAGTCGATGCCTTAAATGGGAAGGTTGCAGGTGTTCAAATCACGAGTTCAGGCGGTACCGCAGGCGCGTCTTCTCGCATCGTTTTGCGCGGTCAGACCTCTTTGGATGGGAATAATCAAGCCCTTTTCGTCATTGACGGGCTTCGCATTGACAACTCCGAATTTGGCACAGAGGCAAATACCGCAGGCGTTGCTCAATCGAATCGGGCGATTGACATCAATCCTTCTGATATTGAAAGCGTTACGGTTTTGAAAGGGGCTGCTGCCTCTGCCTTGTACGGGGTGGATGGCGCACGCGGTGTCGTGATGATTACCACGAAAAAAGGCAATAAAAAAGGAAAAGGCTTATCTATTGAGTATAATACGAGTGTCACAACCACTCAAATTAATAAAACGGTTCCCCTCCAAACCAAATATGGTTTGGGCGATTTAGGGAAACATTTTGGTTTCAATACAGGACTTTCCACTTCTTGGGGACCGAGATTAGATACGATGTTTTTCGATGGCGTTCCAACCGATTTTGACCCAAATGGTTCTTTGGTTGGTAAATCCAATCCTTTGGCTAAAACAAGTAGCCCTGCAAAGATTTATGATCCTTTTACCGTTTTTCAAAATGGCTTGACGACCCAACATAATTTCGCCATCATGGGCGGAGACGCTGAAAAAACATCGTTCCGGTTGGCATTCGGCAACACGAGTGAAACGGGTATCATTCCTAAAAACACGTTCAATCGGACAAATATTACGTTGGGAACGACTTCTAATATGGCGGATAACAAATTGCATTTGCGTTCCACCATTCAATACGTCAAAACGGATAGCCGTCGGATTACACAAGGCAATAGTGTATCAGGTTTGATGTTGGGCTTATTGCGGACTCCGCCAAGTTTCGATAACGCGAATGGTACAGCAGACCCGAACAATGATAAAAAAGCCTATTATCTTTCCGATGGTCGTCAACGCACGTATCGGAATGGGGTTGGTTATGACAATCCGTATTGGATTATCAATAACACGCCTTATACGGATCAGGTTAATCGCTTTTTGGGCAATATTGATTTGACCTATGATGTCATTAAAGGATTGAGTATCAATGCCAAAGTGGGGACAGACATCTATCAAGAGAATCGCCTTCAAAAATATGAAATTAATTCACGGGCGGTTCCGGGCGGTCGTTTGGTGGATGACCGTTATACGTATCGCAATTTGGATGCTTATTTGACCGCGCTTGGAACGATTGCGTTGAGCAAAGATTTGAATATGAATTATACGGTTGGGGGCAATTTGTACGGTGCGTATCTCGACAATTTGACGGTACAAGGCGATGGTTTAGATAATACAAATTTTGTCAATTTCAATAATACCAAATCTAAATTGGTTACGCCTTCGATGCGCAATCAAAAAAGTCTTTCCTTTTTGGGGAGCGTTGATTTTGGATATAAGAGTTTTCTCTATCTGGGTTTGACGGGACGGAACGATTTTGTTTCCAACTTAATTGCGCCAAGCAAACCTTTCAATGCAAGTGATATTTCGTTTTTCTACCCATCAGCCAATTTAAGTTTTGTTTTTTCGGAATTAACAAAATTCAAATGGATGGATTATGGAAAATTGCGGATTTCGATGGGTCAAGTGGGTGGTGGTGCGCCAGACCCATATTTGACTTCTACTCCTTACAATGTACCTGTGGTGTCCGACGGCTGGACTTCGGGTGTTTCGTTTCCGTTCAAAAGTTTGTACGGCTTGTCCGTCAAAGCGGCAAATGGCAATACCACGAAAGGTTCTACCACATTGAAACCATCCAAAACGACGGATACCGAATTAGGTTTTGAAACCAAATTATTCAGAGGCAGAGTGACGGTTGATTTCTCCGTTTATAAACGGGCTTCAAGTGACCAAATTATACGGGTGCCTGTGTCTTCGACGACCAGTTATTCGCATCAAGTATTGAATTCAGGCTCATTGAGTACGAAAGGGATGGATATTGTATTGGGATTAACCCCTATTCGTGCCGAAAATGGTTTCAAATGGGATGTGAATTTTAATTATACAACATGGAGAACAACCATTGAAAGTTTGGCAGATGGCGTTAAAACGCAATTTATTGGTGGCTTTTCTTCGTTGATGGGCGTATATAATATTGCAGGACAACCTTATGGACAATTATATGGTGGTGCGTTCATGCGCACAAATGATGCGTCAGGAACTAAATTTGACCCTGCTTTACCGTACAATCCGAGTGGCAAATTTGTGATTAACGATAATCCTACGAGTGCGAATTACGGCAGACCGTTAGTACATCCGGGTAATGTGAATGTTGGAAATCCAAATCCAGATTACCTCTTAGGCATTACTAACTCATTCAGTTTCAAAGGTTTCACGCTTTCGGGTTTGATTGACATTCGCTCTGGTGGACAAATGTGGAATGGTACGTTAGGCGCGTTACAAAATTTCGGAATGGCTTCCACTACTGAAAATCGGGAAACAACCACGATTTTTGAAGGCGTAAAAGCAACAGACGGTCAACCCAATAATATTTCATCGAAATTAGACCAAACTTGGTACACCGTTTTAGGCAGTGGATTTGGGGCGGTTGCGTCACAATTTGTTGAAAATTCAAGTTTTATTCGTTTGCGTCAGATGAATGCGTCTTACAAAGTGAATAGCGCGTGGTTGACCAAAGCAAAAATTTCAGAATTGACGATTGGATTAACGGGACGGAATCTTTGGGTTAAAACCGATTATACAGGCGTAGATCCTGAAACGAGTTTGACTGGTGCGCGGAATAGTCAAGGTTTAGATTATTTCAACATGCCGAATACTAAAAGTTGGGCGATTAATTTTGGGGTAAAATTTTAAGGCGTGATGAATATAAACCATTGATAATCAATAAATAAATTCATCATTAAATTTAAAAAAATCATGCTTATTAAAAATATAAAATCGGCGGGTCTTGCGCTGATGACAACAGCTTTCTTAGGATTAAGTGCTTGTCAAAGTTATTTTGGCGACGTGAATGTAGATGGAAATGCACCCTTAGATGCCTCTCCTGCGGCATTGTTATTGTCGTCCGAGACGCGGTTAGTCTATACGATTGGGGGCGACATGACTCGTTTTTCAGCCCTGTTCACCCAGCAAGTAGAAGGTTTTGCGCGTCAATTTCAAGTTTATTATACGTATGGCGTATTGCCGGGTGACTTGAACACGATGTGGGACAACATGTATTCAGGCACTTTGGCGGATTTGAAACGCTTGCAAGCCAAATCGGATGCGAATAATTATAATGTGTATGGCGGCATTGCTCGGGCGCTTCAAGCACATGCTTTGATGATGGTAGCGGATTATTGGGGTGACGCGCCATTTTCAACTGGTTTTGATATTGATAAAACCTTGCAACCGACGTATGATACGCAAGCTCAACTATACACAACGATTCTTACGTTGTTGACCGATGCGCGTACTAAATTGGCTGCGGCAACTCCCGGTTCCTTAGTGCCAAGTTCCACAGACATCATTTATGGCGGGTCTGCTGCGAAATGGACGAAATATTGTAATGTGTTAGCAGCACGCGCTTATTTGCATTTGGGCAAATTAGATGCTGCGAATTACTCAAAAGCGTTGGCAGAATTGGCAAAAGGTGGTTTTGCGGCAAGTGCGGATGATGCTCGATTTGGATTTTCGGGCGGCGGCGCAGGGGTTGGAGATGCACCTTGGGCGCAATTCAATTCGCAACGGGCGGGTGATATTATTCCTGCTCCGAAATATAAATCGATTTTGACGGGTTTGAATGACCCCCGTTTGGCAACGTATGGTGCGACGATGAATGCATCGCATCCCATTTTCACGCCGACACAAGCCGTTGGCATTTTGACGTTCACGGAACAGAAATTCATGGAAGCCGAATGCAAATTGAAATCCGCAACGCCCGATACCGCAGGCGCGAGAGGAGCGTACTTGGCAGGGATTCAATCCTCTTTCAACGAATCCAAAATCGCAAATGCGGCAACGGCTTACACAACATACATCGGACAAGCAACGGTTGTACCGCAAAATGCCCCTGTGACGTTGGAACAAGTGATGACTCAAAAATATTTGGCAATGTACACCGACCCAGAAGTTTTCAACGATTGGAGACGGACAGGATTCCCAACATTGACTCCTCTTACAGGCAATGCCATTCCGCGTCGATTGGTGTATCCGCAAACGGAGTTGGATTTAAATGGCAATACACCGAAGAATATTAACTTATTTGGTCGGGTAGGCTGGGATATTCAATAAAAATTTGCCCTCCTTGAAGTGGTTGAAATGAAAGAATCGACAAAAAGGTTGCTTTTCAAGGCAGTATAACGTTTGGAGGGTTTGAAACCCTCCAAACGTTGTGGTCGATTATTTAGACCTAACTACTTATTAAATATTTTTAAAACTTATAGCCATATAGAACCCAGTGTTTTATGTGGCTATTTGGTACAAAAAATGATTATTAAAATTCAATTGGTAAGCAGTTGAAGTAAAAGAATCGACCAAAAGAGAGTGTTGCTAAAAGATTGATTTTCAAGCTGGTATAACGTTTGGAGGGTTTCAAACCCTCCAAACGTTGTGGTCGATTATTTAACTTTAATTACTTATCACCCAATTGGCTCTCAAAAGCGTATGACTTTTATAGAATTAGTGTCTTATACAGGAACCTTTGTGTTTGCCATTACGGGCGCACTCAAAGCCCGCCGACATCAAATGGATATTTTTGGTGCCGCGTTGTTAGCCTTTGTAACGGCTTATGGAGGTGGCACGATACGAGATATGCTGATTGGGATTCGCCCTTTAAGTTGGCTCAATGATTATACGGCACTTCTTTTAGTGGTTTTGGCGGTTGCCATTGTTTTTATATTTAATCGAAAGGTTTTGAAACTACAACGCACTATTTTTATTACAGATGCGATAGGTTTAGGACTTTTCACCGTTTTGGGCATTCACAAGTGCGTTCAAGCGCATATAAATAGTGGTTATGCGGTTATTTTGGGGACTATCGGGGCTTCTTTTGGCGGACTGATAGCCGATATTTTAAGCAATACCGTTCCTGATTTGTTAAAAAAAGGCGAATTGTATGCAACGGCTTGTTTGATAGGCGGCACGATTCAAATTTTATTAGAAAAGAAGGGCGTTCAGGATAAAATGACGATGGCGATTTGTATCTTTATCGTCGTCAGTATTCGGATTCTGTCCAAATGGAAACGCATTTCGTTGCCAGAAATCTAAAAAAAAGCAACACAAAAGGTCGGCGAGGTTGCAACCTCGCCGACCTTGATTCTTACGCCATTGGTGCAATAAACGTGCGTCAAGTTTCAAACTTGACGCACGTTATGCTCGAATTGATTTACAACTCATTTCGGAAGTGCATATTGGAACGCGGATTTTTACGGATTTTTTATTCAAAAAAAATTACAATAAGTTTTAAATTTACAATGAAAAACATCCTTTTATTAGCTTTCCTTGCCATTGCGCAACAGTCCAATTGTCAAAATACGGCAACAAATGTGCCTGCAACCGCCACTAAAATAGAACCCAAAGTCATCGAATGGCGACATGATATTCATCAAAATCCCGAATTAGGCAATCGGGAAGTGCGCACGGCGGCATTGATTGCCAAACATTTACAATCGTTGGGGATAGAGGTGAAAACGGGCGTTGCCAAAACAGGCGTAGTTGGCATCTTGAAAGGCGGTAAAGCGGGGCCCGTTGTAGCCCTTCGCGCCGATATGGACGCATTGCCCGTCATTGAACGCACGAATGTGCCTTTCGCGTCCAAAGTCAAGACTACTTATAATGG
>JAAFJT010000011.1 GCA_013298955.1 Chitinophagales bacterium | reverse complement strand
GGTTACAACCTCGCCGACCTTTTTTGGGATAGGTTCTTTCAATTGAACTACTTATACTATCTCGGACCTGCGCCAAAAATGGAATCCCAATGCGCAATCCGTTCATTCACCGTTTTCAAACGCGTTTTCACTTCTTCCGACGGTTTGAGTTTGGATTCCAACTCTAATTTGGCTTTTGCCCGCTTCAAAATATCGGATGCTTTGACGCTGAGTCCGTCACTGCCCGTTTCTTCGCCCTCTTTTATCAAGGCTTTGGATTCATTTTGCAATTTATCCAACACTTTTTGCCGCACATCGCGCACTTTTCCACTCATGACCAATACGCTTGTCGCATCCAAACCAGATGCATTCGCCTTTTCCAACAAAAGAATGGCTTCCTCAATGCAATCGGGGCATTTTTCAATATTCGTTTCCGCCAATTTCAACAATTTGTTTGTTTTGTCATAATCCCTTTGATACGGTTTGACAGGCGGCAATGGTTTGGGCGGAATCGGTTTGGCATTCGGGTCAACAGGCGGTGCAGGAATATCCAATTTAGACACTTCCGTTGTCGGCAAAGGCGGATTTTTAACCAACGAATCTATCGCAATCGTGGGTAAATTCTTACTTGCCCGTTCCGTTTTAGACTTGGATTTGGGCCAACCCGGAGATACAACTTTTGCTTTTCGTCCTTCATAATACTGATACCCCAAAATAATCGCCCCACTAATGGCAAGCCCCCATAAAATCGGTCGATAATCAAACGGTTTTTCATTTTTAACGCTCGTTTCTGTTACTTCGCTTTCGATTTTAGGTATAATGACCGGTTTTTCGGGTACAATGACCGGTTTTTCAGGTTTAACGACCGGCTTTTCAGGCTTGACAACAGGCTTTTCAGGTTTAACGACAGGCACAACAGGGATTTCCGCAGGCGGCTGTACCACTGGCGGTTGCGCTTTTATATTGTATTTTGCTAATAAACTCGCCGCTTCTTTGCCCACCGCCGCATGTTGCGTCAGCGCACTCAAATAGGGTTTAAACACTGAAAAAGGTTGTCCTGCCGCTTCCAATCGTTTCGCAATTGCCAAAACGCGCCGTCCCAAAGCCTGATTTTGACTTGGAATCGCATGCGGTTTTGATAAATCAAATTGATTTTCAATACTTAATATATCAAAACGTTCTTTATCTGTTTTATCTTCATACAATTTTTCAGCGTAATCCAATGCCACCACTTGCGCAGGAATCTGCACATCAGGTTTGGCAATTTCCTTTTCCCAAGTGATGAGCCAAGTATCGCCCGTTTTCGTGGGTTCGACAGCATCATGATTTTTAAAAACCAACGGCGGTTCACCTGCCCGCACCCGCCAAACCAACAATTCGCCATGCGCCACCACATAAACGCCTGTCGGAACCAACGTCGCCCATCCCAAACCTGCCAAAATGCCTTTCAAGGAACCATGATTATTATCAAAATCTTGTTGCCATTGCGTCATCCACTCGGAAGTGTAATTATAATTTTGAGCAAAAACGGCGCGAAAATCTTTAATAGCTTGCACTTGTTCCTCCGTCAAAGTCGCGTCAATCGGCTTCATCGCCATGAAAATACCCGGAATATCGCGCTGCGCTAACGATTCAATGGTCTGCGCACTAATCAATTCGGGTAAAGTCGCTTTTTCGAGCAAATAATATTTCGATAAAAAGAGATTCATTGCTATTTTTTTTGGATAACACTATTTTTTCTTCATTTTGGGTTTCGCCACTCCTGTTTTAGGAGCGATTGCAGGTTTTGTCTGATTTTCATTGGCATGGAATGCTTCGACCACACTTTTTAAAATATCAACGGGCAAAGCAACAATTCGCCCTTTTTCTGTTGTTTCAATCGGCGTTTCAAAACCATAACCTGTTGAAATTGCCTTAATTGGACTGTTTTTCATTTTAAAATATTCGCTCAAAGCGATATTGCCCGTGTAAATCGTGTTGAAAGAACGGTCGCACGTTTTATCTTCAACAAAAATACGCAACTTTTGGTTCGTGTCCACCACCGTTTGACAACCGACTTGCGATTGTACACTTTGAAACAAGGGCATGAACGAATCAATATAAACCCGCTTGATTTGGCGCACCGTATCAAACATTTCGTTTTGATTTAAAACGCCAAAAGTTTGTGTCGCATTCGGTTTCACGGTCGGATTCATCAACAAAAACCCAATAATCGCTACAACTAAAACACATAATACGGGTTTGACCCAAACCATTTCCACTATGTTTGCAGCTTCATTTTCATCCCGATTGCGAGAAGGACGTGTTGTCATTTCATATAATTTTTAAACGCAGATGATTCAATGATTTTATCCACATTCGCACAAACCAATTCGCCAATCTTATCGCCTTGTGAACGGTGAAATGCAAAATATAATACGTAAAAACGATTATCATGCAAAATATCACGGGTTAAATCCGTCCTATCATGCAATTTTTCTTTACTGATGACCAACATGAATAAGCGATTATCCACTTCTTCCTTCTTCCCATTGACCATATACGGACTGTTAATCGTCCCTGTTTTGCCGTAAAAATAGAGTCCTTTGGTCTCGTAGGCTTGCACTTTTTTGGCTAAAATGCCCCAGTTTGTTCCATCTGTCGTAGCCGCCATTTGGTGCATAGAAGCCAAAATTGTTTGACTTTTAAAATTCAAAAACGCTTGTTCCCCGCCCCATGACTCATCCACAAATAACGCGCCTTTGGTCGATTTTAATACATTTTGTTGAATGGTGGCGCGATACGCAGGGTTTGCCGAAACCAATTTACCTGCCATTTCCGCCATTTTCAAGGGCGTGATTTGCACTGGAAAACCGCCGACCGTACTCTGCCGCAAGCCCTCAATTGCCTTGTTTTTATTCCTATCCACTTGCGAAAAAATGGAATATTCTGGAAAACTCCACAATTTATGAGAACTTTGGGTTTTACCCAAAAAAGCATCGTCATAACCCAACATTAAATTACTTTGCCGCCCCCGCGCACTATCTGAAACGTGTTTGTAAAACAAAGGTAAATCATAATTTCTATATAAACCATTGGCTAATAACGATCTATCGGTTGAAAAGTCTTTTGCCCAATGCCCAAAACCAACCGCTTTACCTTCATACTTCATTTGCGGAAAGCGTTCTGCACTCGCTAATTGATTGGCAGGTTTGAAAAATGCCTTATCTCGAAACGCTTCTTTTTCAAAAGAACCTAAAAATATGATTAAGGAATGATATACGTTGCTCGAATGCGCCAAATAATCGCGTCCTGTACACGTCGTAAAATTTTTATCCCCATCCATGAACGTCCATTGTCCGACATTCTTGCCTGCATATTTGTATAAAACTTTATGTTTGCCTTCATGTGACAACACACTACCGTCTGCCGAAGGTGGTGTTAATACCAATTGATTCCAATTAAAATTATACGCAGAGGTAACGGCATCATACACAATGGGTTTGAAACTCGAACCGACACCCGGACTCATCCGTTGCAAACAACCATTTCCAAAAATCCGCCGTTCTTCAGACGCGTTTCCTTCCAAATAAAATTGGGTAATCAAGTCCTGATACCGTTCCATTTTATTGGGATTGATGCGTGTACGCAATGTTTTTTTATAATCTGCCATCAAATTGACCCGTCCATTGCCATCCATTGCCACTAAATTGAAAGCGCGTTCATTTTCAATCCGTTGTTCTTTGAAAAGATTGCGTTTGTAATGCTCCTTCATATCGTCATAAGTCGAAGTTGTCAAACTTGGGTCTAACGAAATCGACACATCTGCAAACAGGTTTTTAGCTTTTTCCGCCGGTTTCAAATACGCATGTCGCTGACTGATGAGGTTCGCAAAGTGATACGCCCATAAACATTTTTCGCCCGCAGGATAGAAAAACCGTTGTTTTCCGTTCAACCAAACGTTTTTTGCCCAAAAATCGTAGTTACTTCGAGCATAATCAATGCGATAACGGTCTCGATTCGCCTGTTTTGGATTGATAAGGCGCACCGCATCATGGTTTAAAAGCGAATAAGAAAACCCATTCGACGTATTGCCGTCAATCATTTCCTTGCTATTTTGAATCAAAAAACGATAATTTAAATCGCCCGCAACTGCTTTTTCCGTCCTTAAAATCACTAAATGTTGTTTATCCGCCATCCAATTGCCGGGAATAAACGTCATATTTGCGTTTGGAATAATGGCTTGTAAGGATGCAAAACCTGCATGCGTCATCAAATTTCGATTCGGTTTTTCCGTTTCTAATTCTACGGATTCCCGTTTATTGCCAGTTCGCACGTTAAATTGCGCCGTTTCTTCCCGATTTGGAGCCAAAACATTGCCGCGCCAAGCCGTTTCATTCACATCAGGACTCCGCAATTGATAAAATTGGTTGTTAATCGCAAATCGATAAAATTTGCCATTCGGCTTTCGCAAATGCAAAATTTTATCAGGCGAATTGTGATTCACCTGCTCCTCCTTCAATTTTCGGAACAAACTCCGACTAAATGGGTCTTGTAAAGCCGAATTTTCATTGGGTTTGTCCCCTGTCAATTTAGCTTGTTGGTCAAAACGATTTAACAATTCTTTGGGCGTGATTTTTTGCAATTCATCCTCATCCATCTCGGCTTGAAAGGCTTCAAAATGGTCATTCAACTGGTCATAAGCCGCAGTTGCCTTATCCATTGTATCCGCAATATCAAAATTATTAATACTATTTGAAGCCGTTTTATTGACAAAAGCGACCAACGCAACCACCGCAGGCACGACCAAATACGCATGATAACCACCGACTCCCGCCGAAGTTTGCACCGCCGCCCGCGACCGACTCGCGCTCACAACCTCCACTTCCTGCTGACCCACCACAATAATAAACATCAACAACAAGGCAAAAACGATGGTCAAAAGGCTTTGAAGACTCAAAAGCGGCATATCCTGCCCAAAAAAGATGAATCGATTGGTCGCCGCCAACCAAATAAACAGCGCAATCGAAAATAACAAGACACTTGCAGCCAATAAAGTCCCCGTAAACGGTCGGTCGTGATGCCACTGCGTTGCAATCGCCGCCACAATCCCAAACCATAACAATAAAACAAAATAAATTAAACCTTCCCCATGTTCGCCAATGATGTAGCGCACCGTCACCAAATCGGTGGTTTGTGTGGTGTAAGACGAACCTTTTTGAAAATGGGTCAAAATTTCAAACGGTTTCCAAAACGTATGTTTATCCGATTTGTCTTGGTGATACGCTATAAACCATTGATTTTGAGCCGTTTCCAATATTTTTTGACTGTTTTTAGAATCAGCCGCTTCGTTCAAAATAATGTCATCTACTTTTTTATATAACACTTCTGACCGATATTTGATATATCCTTTTTTGCGCAATAAATCGCCGCCTTTCCATGCAACTCCGGCTGCGCCCACAAATAATCCAGCTGCAAAAAGCATCGAAAGGAGTTTAAAAGAGGGCGCAAGAACGATTTTACCTTTTTGAGGCAACCAAATTGTAGCAATGCCCGCGCCTAACAAGATAATTGCAATCCCGTACGCGCTCCAAGTCGGGTTGATGAACAAGCCTGCCATCATCCGCGCGCCGAAAACCAAAATGATGACTAACACCGCTAACGGAATCAAAAAACTCCTGCCGCCTTGTCCCAAAATATTTTTTTCATAAAAAATCGTTCGCAAAAGCCAGTATAAAACGGTGAAAATCCCGAAAATCGCTCCAAAACCTGCGTCATTCATCGCAAAATAGCCCATGCAAACCAGCCAATTGATACCACGTAGTAATTTAAAACCCGTTACTAATTCACTTGCCTGTCGGAATCTTGCTTCTAAAGTTCTGGTTTCCAATAAATTACGATTGATGAAATAATCGGCTAAGAAAAACCAGAAAATGGGAAATAAAATATTGCCAAATCGCTCTAAACTTGGAATCCCAATTTTCAATCCTAATAAAAAACCGTAACCTGTAAGTATCAGTATCGCCGATTTCATCGGTTGAGCAAATTGCATGGTTAAATTTGACACAAATTGTTCTGCAATGCTGTCTGACCATTGCGGCATCACCCAATTTTTAAACCCAAAAATACTTAGAAAAAAGACAATGACACCAATAAAGGTATTTTGAAACATTTTTAAAGTGCTGAAACCCAATAAGTTGCCACTTTCGGTCATCCGATTGTACATGACATAAGAAATGTCTTGATAGGGCGCGAAAGTTGCCATGCGCCAAAGTAGGACGCATCGAATCGTCAACATAGACATTAAAACGATATAAACGACGATTTCAGTGGTTGAAAAATCGGGCGTTCCGTAGATGCACAGCGTTATCAACCCAAAAATCACGGACATGAATAGCAACATTTGCCACCACTGCATCGGATTTTCATCGCGCATATCGTTCATTCGGAAAAGCCATGTTACGCCGCGTGTGTCTTGTGCGGGCAATTCGATGGTTCTGCCTACGTCTTGTGCAGGGATTTTGCTCGAAGTATAATTTTTATCATAGGATAAAATACGAAAGGATAATTTTTCTTTTGCCGTTCCTTCAAAATATTGTATGCCTGCGCGAAAATGATGGATGCAATTATCGGATTCAAATTGCGGATAATAGTAACCTGCTAACGCGTCATTATCCACTACGGAACGACTGTCGGAAGTCATAAATAAACCTTCATCTTTGCCATTCAGTGCTTTCAACGGTTTTTTATCGCCAAATTCGTATAACAATTGATTGCCATTATCAGTGGTCGCATATAACACAGGACTTCGATTCGTTCCAAAACCAATATAAAATTTTTGTCGTTTTTGCAAAACAATATTTCTATTACCTGCGTCTTTGCTAATATTTTGTTTGGCTCCATCAATGGAAACAATGGGATTGCGCGCCAATAATTCTGCGGAAAGCATCAAAACCAAAGGTGCCGTTAAGTTTTTAGCAGGGTCTGCACGGTTTTGAATGGTGCGAACTAAGTAGGTTTTTTCCAAAACGGCTTCCAACCAAACGGGCAAATCGGGCAAATTCGGTGTTTTTGCCAAAATATCTCCAACCGAATAACCTTGTTTCAAGGATGATTTAAAATTACTAATCTGTTTTGCCTCCTGCCCGCCATAACGCACCGTGCAAGTGTAATGTGTCGAATCGGGTTTTACTCGACCCAAGCGTTTGGAAATGAAAGATGGATTAAAAAAATTATTAATAACAATTTTTAAATAAAAAGAATCAGCGAGTTTGATTTCAAGGTTTTTAGTAATATTTTGCGTCGAAATGGGATTGGCGAGGCTAAAAAAAGGTGTTTTCAAATCGGCTTGCACGAAAATTGGTTCTGCAAATTGCTTACATTGGAAACTAAATCCACCTGTTTTGGCATCATTTTGCAAAAACAACGCGCCTTTATGGTCAGGGTCATCCCAAAGGGCTGTTTCTCGCGCCGCCTGATTGACGAGTGCCAATTGACTACCAAATTTGAAACCTTGATGTTCCAATTGATGATACCGAGCGTTTTTGAAAACACTCGGCGGCGGAAACACATAATTATACATCGTTTTAATGGATAACAGTGTTAATAGCGCAAAAATAATCAATGTATTTTGTTTGCTTGGCTTGCCTAAAACGAAAAGGGTTAACCCAATCAACGCCGTAGAAATCAAACAAAAAGTTTTTAAATTGAGTAGCATAAAGTCAAACATATCGAATACAAATTAGGGAATTTTAAAGAATTTAATGTCGTCCTTTGGATGCAATTGGAACGCGGATGACGCGGATTGGGCGGATTTTCGCGGATTTTTCATTTTTGCAAAATTTTATTTTTATTTTTATAAATTATGTAGATTTTAATAAAAAAAATCCGCGAAAATCCGCCCAATCCGCGTCTTCCGCGTTCCAATTATATAGATTTGAATTTAAAAATAAAAAAATCTGCGAAAATCCGCCCAATCCGCGTCTTCCGCGTTTCAATTATATAGATTTGAATTTAAAAATAAAAAAATCTGCGAAAATCCGCCCAATCCGCGTCTTCCGCGTTCCAATTATATAGATTTGAATTTAAAAATAAAAAAATCTGCGAAAATCCGCCCAATCCGCGTCTTCCGCGTTCCAATTATATAGATTTGAATTTAAAAATAAAAAAATCTGCGAAAATCCGCCCAATCCGCGTCTTCCGCGTTCCAATTCGCTCTTAACTCAGTTTCACGCCGCTTAGTAACACATCATCCAATTTTTCAATATCAACCTGTTTCAACAAACGGCGCAAGACTCGAAAGTGCATTTCCACCTCTCGCGGGTCATCCGAATACGGCACAACTGCATTCAACGGCAAATCCGAAACATTGGCTAACTGATTGATAATCAATTGAATATTACTTTGTTGCTCTTTGCGCCAATTCACATCGTTACAAACCATTTTCATAAAATCGTAATGATGAAACGACATTGCCACCATAATATGCCATAAACGTTTAATTTGTTCTGGGTCGGATTCGTCCGTTTTTCGGGCAATTTTTAAAAAATCACCATATCGCTGGTCTAAAGCTGCAAAATATTTTTTACTATCACTCATCATCGTTTGAAGCGCGGCGTATTTTTTTTCCATAGCCTCTTTTTCTTTTTGTGCCGCAACTTGTTGGTTTTCAATGGATTGAGTGAGTATTTTAATTTGGTTTTGCGCTGCTGCTAATGCCGCTTCGAGCGATTTTTCATGGGCAGACGGCGTGAATATGCGTTCAGATTTAGGTGGTATCGTATCGATTGGTTCTTCGCCCATTTTTGCAGGATGAAACCATTGTTGGATTTTTGACCAAAAATTATCTTTTTTACTCATTTTTTGCTGAATTTTGTGGTTATAATTTTTAAACACATAGGACACATAGGAGGATATAGGACACATAGGTTTAGGGACTATTTTTACTGCAAATCATTGTTTTTTAATGCTTTACATCAAAAGAAACGAATAATCCAGCAATTTCCGCTTTGGAAAAGTGGATACAATTGGAACGCGGATGACGCGGATTGGGCGGATTTTCACGGATTTTCACGGATTTTTTTTAATTTTATACAAAATTTTATTTTATTTTTTATTTTATTTCAAAATAAAGTTTCAATTTAATTGAAAAAAATCCGTGAAAATCCGCCCCATTCGCGTCATCCGCGTTCCAATTGTATCGACATTTTTCAAAGCGGAAATTGCTGCGAATAATCCTATGTGTCCTATATCCTCCTATGTGTACTATGTGTTTTAAAAACAAGTTTACAATAATGGATTATTATCAGGAATCTTGTCTAATGGCACTTCACCTTTCGCATTCAACGCGGGAAATAACGTTTTTGCCGCAAAACCTTTCTCGGTCGAAGTCGCCAAAGTCGGCACAGGAGTCAATGTATCCACATGCGTCTCCGAGCGAATCAGAAAATCCCGACCTGTGAAAAATAAATTCACCAAACCATTCGTCGCAGGCAATTGTTGCTCATATTCCTGACCCGAAACAAAAATCGCTTCCGTCGTGCCATTGAAATGCGTGTCGCCATAGCCTTTCAAAAAGCCCTCAATATCTCGAAAATAATTATCTTTTCCTTGTTTTGGCTTGTTTACAGCCCGTTTTTCGCCCCAACTGAGCCAATCCCGCCAACTTTTTGTAGGAATTGCCGCTTGCAGTGGCGTTAAAGGTTGCTGTTGAATCACTTGTTTACCATCATCTCGCGTCACTGCGGCATAAGGAATGCCAATCATATTACAATTCCCATTAAAACGATGATTCGTAAACGCCCCTTGAATACAAATATTTTTAAGGTTTTCCGCCAAAACCACTTTTTCCCCAAATCGCGCTTTCAACGCCGTCACTAATGGCTTGAACAAAAAGCCCCTGCCCGACAAAATAATCCCATCCAATTTATCAATTTGCGCAAACGCATTTGGAATATTTTGAATATCGGTCAACAAATGACTTATCAACGCATCCGTCGTTTTCTGGATAAAACCAAACGAATCTGCCATCGAACGATTGGTTTTTTTCAAAAAACCGTCTTTTAACCAATTATTCAACGTATTTAAATCAACTTTCATCAAATCAGGCACTTTTTCGCCATCAATCACTTCGGGAACCAACACACCTTTTTCTTGAATATGCCTACCATAACCTTGTTTCAATTGTTCCACCGATTGAAAAAAAGCCGTTTGCCATTTCGCATCTGCCTCACAAATCACTTTTTTGAAAAAATCGACCCTATCCGCTTGCGAAATTTCTTTTTTCAACACCTTATTATAATGCTCTTTCAAAAGGTGCATCACGAGCGTATCCAAAAACGAAAAAGTTAACAACGCACCCGCGCCGATGAAACCCGACCGATACAGACCCACCGCCTCTTTCGCCGCCGTCAATTCGACAATCGAATAATCAGTCGTCCCTCTGCCCGCGTCAATAATCAAATATTTGCCATTCGCTTTCAACGGCGCGGTCACAGGGGCGCGATAGCCCGCAAACGCCGCGTCACTCTCCGACATGGTAGCAATTTCAATGCCTTTGAGTTTGTAATCAGGAAAATTTTTAATAAAATGAACCGTATCGCGTTCCATTTTTTCGACCAATTCTTTAATCTTGGTTTGATTGAAAACATTGGGAATCAATAACTTAAAACGAATGTATCTATCAGAACTGGATGTAATGGATTTACAAGCCGTATGCAAAAAATTAAAAATTAATTTTCGATGAATCTTGCTCACCAAATTACTCAACATCTCTTGTTGCCCATTGACAGTGACAATTTCGCTGCCGCCAATCCCAAAAGTTGCCAATTTAACCGTCGGCAACAACTTATATTTTTTCGTTTTGAGTTCATCCATCAGCGATTGCAAGGTCAACATCGGCACTAATTCACGAGCCGTATTCGGTGCATCCGTTTGTTTTAAAATGCCTTCCGATGCCGCCAAAAAAACCGACCGAAACAAGCCATCTCTATCATATTGCATGAAATCTTCATGCTTAATTTTCTCATAATCCTTGTAAAATGAACTCACTAAGTACGGAATCATCTGCACAGACGCAACTGCCGCCCCACTACTCGCCCGATGCACCGAAAGTTGAGAAGCCTCCGAACCAAAATCCAACGCCACATCCCATACATTTTGATTAGAAACAATATGTAGTATCAATTGACTCGAATGCGTCAAATTCCCTTCCGCATCTTCGAGATTTAACTCCAATTTAAACGTCCCTTCCTTCCCCGATTTGAGCGCGAGCGCGATGTCGGGGCGGTGCGGATGCTGTGTACACTCAATCGGTGCATTATCCGACTTGGTGTATGGAATCCTATCATGCGCAGGTCTATCCGTATGCGCTACGGTTTTAAAATTGATTTTCAATTGATTACGTATTGCATCAAAATCAATGTGAAAGGAAGTCCAATCCAAATCCTCCTTCATCCCGCCATGTGCGACGAAATACGTATCCGCATCAATATTAAAAAGCGGCACAGCACCCACTTGTTTGATTAAAACATATTGTTTTACAGGAGCAGGATTTGCTTCCTGAATCGGGTACAATGCAGCAATATGAAATCGAAGCCGTTCTATTTCCAAAGGTAGATAATAATGCATCTGCGCGGGTTTAATGGTTGAAAAAGGACAAAATTAGCAAAAACCTATTTATTTGGAAGCGTTCAAGGGTATTTATTTCGGAAAATAAATTTGTTTGTAACCAAATTGTTTTGTTCCTTTGCCCTTGTTTTTGAATTATCAATGGACTTTTCAGTCCTTGATTCATTTCTTCACGGGTATAAATTTAGCATGGAACCCATTCCACAACAACCAACACCTTCTACCAATTCGAGCTACACGCAGCCCGCCACCGAATCTAAATCCGAAGCACACAATGGTCATGGACATCACGCCTTGACCGCAGGCGGCGTTTTAGTCACGCTCGGCATCATTTTCGGCGATATTGGCACTTCCCCGCTTTATGTGATGAAAGCGATTATTGGCAATGCGGTTGTAGATGAACGCTTAGTTTATGGCGGCATTTCCTGCGTTTTTTGGACGTTGTTGATTATTACAACTTTCAAATATGTATATCTCGCTCTAAACACCGATAATAGAGGAGAAGGTGGCATTTTTGCCCTGTATGCTTTAGTGCGGCGTTACAAATCAAGTTGGGTGATTTTCCCAGCGATTATTGGTTGTGCCGCCTTGATTTCGGATGGTTTTATCACGCCGCCGATATCGATTTCTTCCGCGATTGAAGGGTTGCAACAATTGTATCCAAGTATCAAAACCATTCCAATTGTGATTGGGATTTTGATATTTTTGTTTTCCATTCAACAGTTTGGTACCAGTATCGTCGGTTCGGCTTTCGGTCCGATTATGATGATATGGTTTACAATGATAGGCGGCTTAGGATTGAAAGAGATTTTGGCATATCCCGAAATTTTAGCTGCCATCAATCCGATGTACGCTTTTAACATGTTGGTGCAACATCCGGGCGGTTTTTGGATATTAGGCGCGGTTTTTCTGTGTACGACAGGCGGCGAAGCCCTATATTCCGATTTGGGACATTGTGGCAAAGAAAATATTAGAATTAGTTGGATATTTGTCATTGTTTGTCTGCTTTTGAGCTATTTTGGGCAAGGCGCGTGGTTGATAACACATCATGCGGGTCAAGCATTGCCCGATTCGGTCAAGACGATTGGCGTTTTATACGCGATGGTTCCGCCCGAATACCTTCAATATGCCATCATAGTAGCGGCTGCGGCAACGATTATTGCCAGTCAAGCGTTGATTTCGGGTTGTTTTACGTTAGTGAATGAGGCGATGAAGCTCAAATTGTGGATTAATATGAAGGTGGAATACCCGACGCAACTCAAAGGACAAATTTATATTCCTGCGATTAATTGGTTTTTATTGGCGGGTTGTATCGTTGTTGTTGGGATTTTTAAAAAATCGTCGAATATGGAATCCGCGTATGGATTGGCGATTATTTTTGATATGTTGATGACGAGTTCGCTGTTGTTATACTATATGTGGATGCGCCGCCATTCCAAATGGAAAGTGATTGGGCTTGGAATCCTGTTTGTGAGCATTGAATTGGCGTTTTTGATTTCCAATATGGAAAAATTTGCACATGGTGGGTGGTTTAGTTTATCAGTTGCGGCGGTTTTGTTTACGATGGTTTTTGCGTTTTATCAAGGGAAGCGATTGCGGAAAAAACATACCAATTTTGTATCTTTGGACGAATACGTTCCGATGTTGCAAGATTTGATGAAAGATGAGACGATTCCAACCGAATCAACCAATTTAGTCTATATGTCGATGGCGGATAATAAGAGTAAAATTGATAAAAATATCATCTATTCTATTTTCCGAAAACGCCCCAAACGGGCTGATATTTATTGGTTTGTACATGTCGATATTTTAGATGTACCGCTTGGACAATCCTATAAAGTGGATACGATTATTCCCGGAAAAGCCTTTTTTGTGCGCTTGAAATTTGGTTTTAAAGTAGAACATAAAGTCAATCGGATGTTTAAAAAAATCGTTGCAGACATGCAGGCGAATGGGGAAGTGGATGAAACAAGCCATTATCCATCTTTGAAAAAACATGGGATTCCTGCTGATTTCAAATTTATTTTGTTAAATTCGCGGGTTTCGACCGATGACGAATTGAGTCCTTTCAATCAATGGGTGGTACGGGTGTATCGTGTTATTAAAAAATTAAGCCTTTCCACCACCGAAGATTTTGGGTTGGAAGTGGGCAATGTGGAAGTAGAAACCGTTCCGATTAATATTGCACCTTTAAAAGATTTTCAGATGAAGCGAGAATAGTTAGACATTAACAATTAACATCGTTTGGAGGGCTTCCAACTCTCCAAACGATGTTGCCGATTATTTAGGCACGTTATTCGGGTTTAACAAATCATAAAATTGGTCTAATTTTGGCAAAATAATAATTCGCGTCCGCCGATTCATCGCCCGTCCCGCCTCAGAATCATTGGCAGCCAACGTATTATACTCGCCGCGCCCTGCTGCAATCAATCGATTGGGGTTAATTCCATAATTTTTTTGCAACACGCGCACCACCGAAGTTGCCCGTTTGACACTCAAGTCCCAATTGTCTTCGATGCAGGTATTGCGAATACTCACATTATCAGTGTAACCTTCGACCATCACTTCCAATTCAGGTCTTGACTCAATAATTTGAGCAATTTTTTGTAAGACTTGATTCGCTTTGGGGGTCAAAGAGGCACTACCACTTTGATAAAGCATTTTGTCTGAAAGGTTTACGAATACAACTGTTTTATCAACTTTAATGTCGATGTCTTTATCCGAAATACCTTCGCTCAACACGCCTTTCAAATTGACCGCCAAAGCAAGGTTAATCGAATCCGCTTTCGTTTTAGCCGCCTGCAACAAATGGATGTATTTATCCTTTTTTTCCAATTGATTCAACGTTTCTTTAACATTCTGATTGGCAGATTGGGACAAAACCGTCAATTCACCGACTTGATTGACCTGTTTATCCCGCAAATTGCGCGAATCCGTGACTTGTTCTTTCAAATCCTTGATTTGTTCTTCGCGGATTTGCACTGTTTTTTGGCTGGTTTGAAGCTCACCTTTAAGTTTTTCCTTGCTTTGCTCACACGCCGTCATCTTATTCATGTAGTCATTGAGCGATTCGCCGCACTTGCCAAGCTGTTTATTGGCGGCATCCAATTGTGTTTTTAAAGCCTCGTGGGTTGCAAGGGGCACCATTTTACAACTTAAAAAAGGCGTTGCTGCAACGTAAAAAAACATTTTCATGAAAGGTCTCATACAAAAATGATTGGGTTAGAAATATAAAAGAATTTAAACAAAAATAGCTTATCTAATTCATTTTTTTCAAATGTTCAAATAATTCGTTTTCATCGCCGGGACGGTAACGGCGTTTGTGATACGTGATATTGCCCGCCGCATCTAACACAAAAAGTTGAGGTAACCCATTTAATTCGCCCGGCATCACGTATCGAAATTCTCGATTTTTATCATGATACACCTCAAAACTCCAATTACTTTGGCGCACGCGCTCTGTAAATTGCGAAAAACGGTCTTTAAAATCGGTCGAAATGGCAATCATTCTGAAATCAACCTCCTTTTTCCAAGTCGGATACGCTTGTTGAATCGCTTCCAACTCCATGCGGCACGGATAACAAGTTGTCAACCAAAAGAGCAAAATCGTGGGTTTGCTCTTTTTATTTTTAAATAAAAGGTTGGAATTAATCACTTTTCCTGCCGTATCTTGCAAATCGATATCGTAAGGAAAGGTTTTTTTAATTCCATTCGCTGGTCGGGCGGTCTCCGTGTAATAGTGTACTGTAAGCGGAAGGGTATCTTTAACCGTCGCATTTAAAACAAAAGGTGTCAAAATAAGACTTAATAACGCACAAGGGTTCATGGTTTGTGGCATTTAGATTTTACGTAAAGATGGAAGGTCAAAAATAAGCAAATTATAGGGAATGTGGAGCGTTAATTTAAAAAAAAATAAAATGGCGTTGTAACAAACACAAATTTATGGATTAGTGTTGTTTGTGTATAACCAATTTCGTTGTTAGGAAATTTATTTTCCAACGACCAAAATCAATCTACGTATGACAATAGCTGTAAATGTTCGTTTTTTATTGAAAGATAAGTTGGAAGGTATCGGTCGTTTCACTTATGAAATCTTGCGGCGAATGGTGTTGAATCATCCTGAAACCAATTTTTTATTTTTTTTTGACCGCCCGTATGCTGCCGAATTTGTATTCGCGCCCAATGTGAAACCAATCGTATTATTTCCACCTGCACGACACCCTTTTTTATACATTTGGTGGTTTGAATGGGCAATTGTCCGGGCATTAAAACAATATAAAGCAGCTATTTTTCTGTCCTTAGACGGTTTTATGAGTTTGCGCACCTCAATTCCGACCGTCATGGTGGTACATGACATCGCACATATGCACTTTCGGGAACATACGCCGTTTTTAGTATATCACTATTACGCGTATTTTGTCCCAAAATTTATTCAAAAAGCAAGCCAAGTGATTACCGTTTCTAATTTTGTCAAACACGATGTGATGCAAAATTTTATTTTAAAAAAAGAACCCATTGTTTGTTATAATGCGGGCAGAGACCTTTTTCAACCCTTGAATCCCCTTGAAATTCAAAACATGCGCATTCAATATTCGGAAGGGAAGCCCTATTTTTTATATGTTGGTTCTGTACATCCGCGCAAAAATGTGGGTAGGCTCATCACCGCTTTCGACCTTTTTAAAACAAAAACAAATAGTGATTTTAAACTTTTAATTGGCGGTAGGATTGCTTGGCAAGCGGATTCTGTTCAAAAAGCCTATGAATCGGCTCAATTTCGGAAGGATATTTTGTTTTTGGGCTTTGTGGCAGATATTATTTTGCCAAAAATCGTTGCGAGTGCTTATGCCTTGATGTATGTATCCTTATCGGAAGGATTTGGGATTCCAATCGTGGAAGCGATGTATTGCGATGTGCCTGTGATTACTTCAAATACAACGTCGATGCCCGAAGTTGCGGGTGACGCAGCGATACTCGTGAATCCAATGGATGTCAAATCTATTGCCAATGCAATGATTGAAATCGTTGATAATCAAGCTCTTAGAAATCATTTGATTGAAAAAGGGCGCGTTCAACGGGAGCAATTTGATTGGAATGTATCCTCCGAAACGTTATATCAAGTGCTTTTGAATCAGCAATGAAAGGTTTTTAAATAAAATTTGTTTAAAAAAAATGCGTTCTACATATAGGTAGTTAAATTTAAAAAACAGATAACAACGTTTGGAGGGTTTAAAACCCTCCAAACGTTATAGTTATACTACGGAGGGTTTAAAACCCTCCAAACGTTATAGTTATACTACGGAGGGTTTAAAACCCTCCAAACGTTATAGTTATACTACGGAGGGTTTAAAACCCTCCAAACGTTATACTACGGAAATAAATTTCCCGACTACAATACACACCCATTTTGTTTCAATAATTAAAACACCATTCACCTCATACAATATGACAACTACGCTTTCAACAACTGATAAACTGCTCATTGAGCGACTGATACGCATTAGCAAAGAAAAACCTTTGTTGCCCGAAACCTTTGTCCCTTGGACAACAGATTTTGTGGAAGGCAATATATATTTACCCGAAAAATTAGTTTCTTTAGCAGGTTTACCCATTTACGAAACGCTGACGGCTTGGCAAAAACAAGAATTGGCGCGACATGAAGTCGTACAAGCCTTGTATGCGTATTGTTGGTCGGAAGGTTTGTTTTGCGTTTTTATGAACCGCTATATTTTGAACCGAGACCCACAAGACTTAGAACGACAATTTTTAATACGGGAACTGATTGAAGAGTTTCGCCACCAAGAAATGTTTGGTCAAGCGATTGATAAAATCAAGGGGGAACCGATTCGGGTGAGTTGGTTTCAACGCGTTTTGGGCAATATTACGGCTAAATTCATGCCTGATGCGTTTTTATTTATGAATTGTTTGGCGGTCGAACTCATGGCGGATCAATATGGGGAAGTCATTCGCAAAGAGCCAAATGCCTATCCTGTGTTGCGCAAAGTCTCGCAATTGCATAATATTGAGGAGGCGCGGCACATTCTGTACACGCAAGCGGTGCTGAAACGCTATA
The DNA here is from genome assembly GCA_013298955.1 of Chitinophagales bacterium. Taxonomy (GTDB): domain Bacteria; phylum Bacteroidota; class Bacteroidia; order Chitinophagales; family Saprospiraceae; genus JAAFJT01. Next base: position 57,385 of record JAAFJT010000011.1, on the reverse strand, counting down.
CAACGGGACTTTCTTTGTTCATGCGGACATATTATAGTATTTTTGTTTTAATTAACATGCGTTTTTTTCAAAATATTTATGTGCGCACTGAAATTTATGAACGCATTGGTTTAGCCAATCCGAAAGCAGTGCGCCGCGCCGCTTTTGGACATTATCAAGAAAAATTTGCAAAGGAATGTTTGGATACCGTCAAATCGTTGGTCGGTGAATTTAATGGTTTTAACGCCTTGACGCGACCGCTTTGGAAATGGCTTTTAAAAATGGAGGTATAAATTGAAACCAATGAGAATAAAAATTACAGATACATCAGCCTATTTACCACCCCAAATTGTGAGTAATGCCGCTATCGAAGCGCGCATTCATACCGCTAAAACGGCTAAATCACTGCCTGAGGGGGTGCTTCAACGGCTTTTTGGTTGCCAAGAACGGCGATTTGCGGCGGAAAACGAGCAAGTTTCAGATATTGCGGCGCAGGCAGCTTTACCGATTGTGTTGCGACAGGGACGTTCTAATATAGATTGTTTGATATTTGCAGCAGCCTGTGGGGACTTGCTCGAACCCGCTACGGCGAATATTATTCAAGTGAAATTAGGGTTAAACTGCCCCGTTTTCGACCTCAAAAATGCGTGTAATAGTTTTGTTACAGCAATTCAAGTGGGTACAGCGTTGATTCAGTCGGGTCAATATCGAAATGTTTTGGTCGTGAATGGCGAAAAATTGCAAGATGCGATTCAATTTGAACCACAGGATTTGCGCCAATTCTTAGCCGCGTACACGCTTGGAGATGCAGGTGGAGCGGTTTTTTTGGAAAAAAGTAGCGATGAAAGTGGTTTTGTCTATCAAAAATTCAAAACGCGGGGGCAGTATTGGGATTTATGTACCGTTCCGGGCGGCGGTTCCATGCATCCGCATACCCACGAATTTAACTATTTTCAAGGGAAAACCGCCGAAATGAAGCAGGCATTTATGACCGAATTTGCCGATTTATTTGAAAATGGTTTTCAAGAAACGGGTTGGAAAGCCTCCGATATTCAACATTTTTTAATGCACCAAGTGTCGATGGAAACGTTTGATACCGTTGCCAAAACGTATCACTTGCCCCGTGAACGATTTATACATAGTTTTAATAAATATGGGAATATTGCCGCCGCTACGATTCCTGTGAATTTACATGAAGCAGTGGTGGCAGGTAAAATCAAAAAAGGCGATAAATTGATGTTTATCGGCTTGGGCGCGGGCATTAGCGTTGGTTTGCAATTGATGATTTGGTAATCCAGTTTAGTAGTCGGGAAATTTATTTCCCACAATCGACCAAATGTTATACCTACTAAAATGTTGATTTTCAAGGTAGTATAACGTTTGGAGGGTTTGAAACCCTCCAAACGTTGTGGTCAATTATTTAAATTGAACTACTCATTATTTTTTTTGAATCTAAAAAAACATCACATGACGCTTTATCATACTGCGATTGCCGATATTCTTATTCAATTAAATGAAAAATCGCCTCAAAAAGCAATCTTGGTGGAGGGCAAATCGGCTGTAACGGTGCATGAAATTTACAAAGATGCCGTTCAAATCGCCCTGCAATTGCAATTACAAGGCTTCAAAGTGGGCGATTGTGTGGCGATTGCCGCGCCGCCGAATGCTACTTTTGTTAAAATCATGTATGGATTGATTTTTTTAAAAGCAACTGTGGCGATTATTGACCCCGAAATGGGGCGCGATAATTATCATGCTAAATTAAAACAATTGAATCCAAAATGGGCTTTTGTCGATGCGCGATTGCTGCTTTTACAGGAACACCCGATTTTGCGTTATTTGCATTTTAAAAAATCGAAAACGGCTCCTTATTTTCCACCTACGTCAACTGCTCAAATCATTGCTTGTGGTGGATGGTTGCCCTTGTTTCAAAAAAAAATATTTTTAAACAATTGGTTTAAAAAACCCATTCATCCTGTGTTTAAATGGCAACAAGAATCGCTTTCTGAGGAAACCTCCGCTACGCCTCACGATTTTTTAATTACGTACACTTCAGGCACGATTGCCGAACCCAAAGGGGTTGTACATTCGTTTCATTCTTTATTGAATAGTTTGAAACTCATTGGTAATCAATTAGATACCAATAAAGAAAATTTAATAGCGACGTATTTACCGCATTACATGTTAATCGGTTTTTCCGTGAATATGCCTTCCATTTTATACAATCCGACCTTAACAGCCGTTGAAAAATTAACTTTTTTTAACAAACATCAAGTCACTACAATTATGGGTCCGCCAAGCGATTTTGTACCTATGATAGCGCATTGTGAACAAACAAAAACGCTTTTTCCGACTTCGATGCAGCATATTTTATTGGGTTCCGCGCCTGTGACGCGGCGTTTTTTGGAACGATTGTGCGCCGTTCTGCCTTTGCATACGCGGATAACGTGTTTGTATGGCATGACAGAAAATTTATTAGTTGCCACAATAGACGGTCGTTTTAAAAAAGATTATGATTGTGAAGGCGACCTTTTAGGCAAAATTGCCGCAGGCGTGACCGTAAAAATCGAAGCCGACGAAATTTTAATTCATTCCAATCAATTATTTACCCGCTATTTTCATTTAAAGGAGAGACCCGAATTTCATGAAACAGGTGATTTAGGCATTTTTGATAACAATCATTTATTAATCCTTCAAGGGCGAAAAAAAGATATGATCATTCGACGGAATTTTAATATTTATCCTTCGATTTATGAAGCGACCATTAATCGAATGGAAGGCATTACAGAAGCCGTATTAGTAGGTGTTTATGATGATATTATACATGATGAAAAAGTATATTTAATTATTGAAGGCGCGGCAGATTTGGATAAAAAAACGATTTTGAATCAATTAAAAATGGGTATTTACGCGATTGATACCGAAGCATTGCCTGACGAAATCTTATTTAGGACACTGCCGAGAAGCGGGCGACAACATAAAGTGAATAAAACAATGCTTCGGGATTTAATCAAACTGGAAAATTAATATAAGTAGTTGAATAAAATAAGCTACCAAAACATAAGTAATTGATAATCAGTAGAGAGAATATGTTTCGGAAACCTTGAAGGTTTCCGAAACATACGATAAAATAGAAGTATGAGGCTATGAATCGAAATTACATTTTAGTCGCGCCCGAGAAAAGGCGTTCCCACCGAATGCCATTGGCAATATTCGCATTTTTGGTTGAAAACCAAATGAACAACGGTTTTCCAACAATATGGTCTTCTGGCACAAAACCCCAATACCGCGAATCTTCCGAATTATGGCGATTATCGCCCATCATCCAATAATAATTTTGTTTGAATGTATAATTCGTTGATTCTTTGCCATTTATGAATATTTTGCCGTCTTTGATTTCCAATTTATTATGCTCGTATTTTTCAATCACGCTCCGATACATGGCAACATTTTCAGGGGTAAGCGTTGTGGAAGCACCTTGTTTTGGAACGTAAATCGGTCCAAAATTATCCAACGTCCATGTTTTGTAATGCGCCGTATCGTGCGGGAATAATACGCCGCCCCGACTTTGACTCAAACTTTCTGTTTCAAAATCTACTTTTACATTGCCTCCAAACGCATTGACGGTAGCCGCTTGTGCAGGAGTCATATGATAAATTCCGTTATTACCATCTTGCAAATTGACCCCTAATTCGGACAATTTATCGCTACTCACACTGCCCGCAATCCGATACCGAAACTGCATCCCTTTTGGATTCGGAGAGGGTTGACTATTGATATGTATTTGGCGATTGCGAATCTCCAATGTATCACCAGCCACTGCTACACAACGTTTTATATAGTGGTCTTTTTTATCAATTGGACGAACTGTTAATTCCACATTGGACAATTCCGCGCCCATGCGCCGCATGTCACCGTAATTATAGGTGCGTTCTGGACGAATCAAAACGCTATCGCCATCAGGATAATTGAAAACGACAGGCGTATTCCGCGCAACCGATTCTAAGGCAGGCAAACGCGTGTAAGACAATTGTGGTTTTGACAAATACGATTCTTTATCAATATAAGGAATCCGATTGTGCAATAAAGGCAATTGAAACAACGTCATCGGCATCCGAATCCCGTAATGTGCCTTACTCACAAACAAAAAATCGCCCACTAACAACGAACCTTCCATCGAAGAAGTCGGTATCACATAGGCTTCAATCAAGAACATGCGGATAAACGATGCCGCAAAAACAGCAAAAAAGATGGCTTCTCCCCACTCCCGCAACTGCCCTTTTTGATACGGATTGTCCCGAATTAACTGTTCGGTTTTCGCTTTCATGCCTTTTTGTTCGGCTTCCGCGATGGAATTGGCGTAAGCCTGCTCTTTTTCAAGGGTCGGACCCGTGTATTCGTCGTTGCGCAACCACCAAAAAATCGCAGGATTGAAAAGCACCGCCAATGCCGTATGCCAAAATTTGTATTTGCCAAAAGACCGCACTAAATCCACTTTCATACCCGCGTAGGTGAAAATATTGACAATCGGCAACAGTAAATACGCCGCTTCCCAAGTCGGTTTGCCGATAATTTTACACCATTCGATGAAATTCAAGCCCGGAACGTAGGCTTTCCAACGGTCAACACCCGCTTTTTGAAATAAAGGCGCGAGCGTAACACAGGTCAACAGGTGTGTGATAAGGATGTACCAGAAAATAATCACTTGCTATTTTGTTTTAATTTATTGATTTAAAATGGTTTGAATTAGACCTTTCTAATTCAAAATTAGCTTGCAAAGGTAGTGTTATTTATAAAAAATAATCAAATTCGTTGCCTTGTAAATGCTCACAGGTCCGCGTAAAGCCTCCAATTCTTTCCCATTTGCGTCCAAAACGCGCAAAATATTGTAAGAACCCACATCTAAATTCAGAATCGCTTCTACATTTTTATTGCGTTTTTTCAACAAATCAAAAATTTCTTCGGTAATCGCTGCCAAATTTTTACTCGCATTGATGGAAAAGATTAAATTATAAAGCGTTCCATCTTTGTCCGAAGCCAACACGTATAAACGTCGCTCGCGCAATTGATTCGGAGCGCGAGACAATTCAATTAATTGTTGATTTCCATGCGCCAATAATTGCGTTTGAAAAATAGTCGCTTTCGACGATTTTGCCCATTTGATGAGGTCTGAATAGTCAAAAAGCGTGTTGAGTGGATACAATTTTCGCGTTCCACCCGGTATTTCGATGCCATCTTTCAAATTAGAAACCTTCATCGAACCATTTTTTTCAATCATCACGACAGCATGTCTTTCGGGTTTCAACACCGCATTTACAATATTGCCGTTGTCAATCGTCAAGCCTTCGGGTTGTTTTTCGGCATTCGTAAAGCCGCCTGTGGTGGCTAAAACCACATTTTTGACCCCAATTGTCTTAGAAAAATCCGTAAATCGATTGTAGGCTTTGCCGTGCGCAAAATACGCCGCCTTCACCTGCGGACGCTGCATCCAAATACAATAACCAACCGTTTTGCCCTCCTCCTTGATGTTGAAAACTTCTACGCCATTTTGATTTTTACTTTTAAAATCACTGAGCGACAATTTGCTTTTTTCGGTCTTATCGGAAGTCACTTCTTGCAATTTTTTATTGAGCCTGTCCCAAAGATAATCCCATTGACCCGTTTTAATATTTTTTAATAACTTGTCCCATTCCGATTTTTCGATGGACAAATACACCTTACTTTTGGCTAAACGATTGATGATTTTTTCATTATTTTCTTCTGAAATATCGAATTTGCCACTTTTGAAAGCCTGTTCAATCGTTTGCGCCACTTTTCCCAGCACAAAGTAGCCTATCAACTGGTAAATTTCGTTTTCTTTCGATGAAAACTCCTTTTTTTTCGCCAGAAACATTTCGCCAATGCTAATTTTGGCATTCAACTGTTGCGTAGCGTTGATAACGGGGTAGGCTTTCAAGAACGCATCCCCCAACGAAAATAAAAAATCATCGCCCACTCCGCCAATGCCGCTTGAACTGCCGAGACCGCGTTGCGATTCCAACAATTCTCGGTGTTTTTGCAAGGTTTTAAATTCGGTAAAAGCAATTTTTTTCAAATACTCTTTGTATGGAAAATTGCTTATAAACGCCTCATTTGCGTCCGTCGTGTGCGCCGCCAGATAGGAATCCATATCTGTGAACTGAGCCAAAACGCTCATCGGCAACAACAAAAGCCCAAAAATGAACAATCGAATCATTTTAGTCGTTTTAAACATGGTTTTTAAGAGGGCAAAATTAGTGAAATTTAAAGAACCCAAGTGGTAATTTGAATCAGGCATGTGGGAATAGTAGAAATTAAGAACTGATTTGCTTGTTTTTTGCCAAAAATCAAGCAAATGAACCTTGGTATTATTACAATGGATGCTGCCTTTTTAGAAAAAGACAACATCCATTATAATAGCTCATGTTACGCAGTCTTATTTGGGAAGGCAAATTTAATTTTGTTTTTCGAGAGAATAAGTTTCGGAAACCTTGAAGGTTTCCGAAACCTAACGCTTATTTTAGCTTTTCCCATCGATTACGCCATCTCGATTTTTCACATAATAGACGTACGCATCCTTGGCATAGCCTCTCCTAACTTGCAAATGCGCTTCGGATTGGTCAGCAGGGCGTTCAAATTTCAAAACGACTTCATCGCAAGCGGCTTCTACGCTGGTTTCGGGATTCATCAACAACTTATAAACGCGGACAAAATCGGTTTGCAATTCTTCCACCAAAAAAGCCAATTGCGCATCCATATCGAATAAAATATTTGCGCCAAGCGGTTGGGCAAAAAACTTTTTGCGGCGGGGCGGATACGTCCATTGTGCCAAACCTGCGCCTGCTAATTTCGGACCTTGTTGCCCCGAAACGCGATTCATCACCATTTCCGCACTGAAATCGGTGAAATTGCCCATCGAATCTCGTGCATACATGGGATTTGCGGCTTGACTGCCTTCAATTCTATTGGGAATCAACGCCGACTCCGCATAGAGGTTGCCGACTAAACCCGCCGCACCCGTTACAGGAAATTGATATTTGTCAATCAAAATTTTCATAACATAAATCATCCGTGCTTCACGCGGGCGCGTTGTCCAAATCGTCGCATTGGGATTTGGGCGCGTATCAGGATTTTCGGCGGCAAATAATTTTTGAACAAGTCCCCAGATACCTTGTAAACTGCTGAGGAAAACACTGCGTAATGGATTTGGCATAATCGTTCATTTTGATTGCAAATGTAAAATAAATGTGGATATAACATCGATATTTTTTTAACACATAGGACACATAGGGGATAGAGGACACATAGGGGGTAATCTTCTCCATTTCGTTTTTTGGATGTAAAAGATTCAAAAACAATGGATTGAGGAGGATTGCCTCTATGTGTCCTCTCTTTTAACACATAGGACACATAGGGGATAGAGGACACATAGGGGGTAATCTTCTCCATTTCGTTTTTTGGATGTAAAAGATTCAAAAACAATGGATTGAGGAGGATTGCCTCTATGTGTCCTCTGCCCTCTATGTGAACTATGTGTTGAATTTAGACAACAAAATACGCGCTTCTTTTGTTAAAGCCGTACTTTTATGATTGTTAAAAATAATATTTCTTTGAAAAATCTGAATTTTCCGTCCTTATTCCGCTTGGCATATTGGGACGGGCGGCGCAATCGAAGCCGATTAATCCTTTTTGTATCTTCTATTATTGCGGGTATTGCGTCTTTGGTGGCGTTACAATCGTTCAGTGAAAATTTACAACACGATATTTCGGGGCAAGCCAAACAATTGTTGGGTGCGGATGTCGTCCTAAACGGGACGCAACCACCGCCCCCAAACATGCAATTTTTATTGGATTCGCTCGGCAGACGCGGGCAACGCACCGATATGACCAATTTTTTCACAATGGCGTATTTTCCGAAAACGGATGGGACCCGTTCCGTACTCATACGAGCGCGGCGCGGACAATTCCCGTTTTACGGACATATGAAAGTCGAACCCGAAGGCGCGAATGAGCGATTGGAAACGGGCGCATTTGCCTTATTGGACAAACCTTTGATGCTACAATTTGATTTAAAAGTCGGCGATTCGGTTCGAGTGGGTGCGCTTTCTTATCAAATTATTGGCGAAGTGATTTCTGCACCGGGACGAGCAGCAATGGGCGCGTCGATTGCACCTGCGATTTATGTGCCATTGAATCGCTTGGATTCAGTTCATTTATTGCAACGCGGTAGCCGCATCGAATATCAATATCTCTTTCGTTTTCAAGACAATACAAATACGGATAATTTAAATAAATCATGGAATGAGCGTTTAGAAAAAGACCATTATCGCATCGAAACCGCCGCAGAACGGCGGCGCAATACAGGCGATGCGTTCAATCAAATGACTGATTTTTTAAATCTCATTGGCTTTATTGCATTGTTGTTGGGCTGTATCGGAGTGGCGAGTGCGGTCAATATTTACATCAAAGACAAATTAGCAACAGTTGCCATTTTGCGAACTTTGGGCGCGAGTGGGCAACAATCTTTCCTGATTTTTTTAATACAAATTGTATTTATGGGCTTGGGCGGCGCGATTGTTGGGGCGATTTTGGGGACGATTTTACAAAAAGTCATTCCAACAGTGTTGCGCGAATTTCTGCCGATTGATAATGTGAGTACCAATCCATCGTTTTCCGCCATCAGTCAAGGCATTTTAGTCGGTTTGGGCATGTCCGTTTTGTTTGCTTTGTTGCCTTTGTTGATGATTCGGCGGACATCGCCTTTGCGCGTTTTGCGCGGCAATGACGATGCCGAAACCAATAGAGACCCGATTCGATGGCTTATTTATGGTTTAATTTTTATATCCATTTTTGGATTTAGTTGGTTGCAAACCAAAAGTATCACGGTTTCGCTCGGTTTCATTGGCGGAGTGAGTGCGGCATTGCTTTTATTGACCGCGATTGCGACAGGATTGATGACCGTTTTGCGCCGATTTTTCCCAACAGGTTGGAGTTATGTATTCCGACAAGGAATTGCTAATTTGTATCGTCCTAATAATCAAACGGTTACGTTAGTAGTGAGTATTGGATTGGGGACGATGTTGATTTCAACGTTGTTATTAATCCAACAATTATTATTAAAACAAATCACGTTTGCGGGCGCGGGAACACAACCCAATATGATTATTTTTGATATTCAATCGGCTGATAAACAAAGTGTTGCGTCCTTAGTTCGAGAAAACAACATGCCTGTCATCCAAGAAGTGCCTGTCGTGACCATTAATTTGGAATCCATAGACGGCAAAACGCGGGATGATTTTAAAAAAATACCTAAAACGGATAAAGCGCGGATTCCCGGTTGGGTTTTTGAACGCGAATACCGTGTTACATACCGCGATACGTTGATTGAATCGGAAAAAATGCTTTCGGGAGCCATGCCCGGAATCGAAAAACCAATGGTTACAGAAGACGGCGTAATCGGCGTGACAATAGCAGACCGCATTGCCGAAAATATGCACGCCCAAGTGGGTACGCGGCTAACATTTAACATTCAAGGCGTTATCAAAGAGACCGTTGTAACGGGGATTCGCAAAGTGGATTTCAATCGAATGCAAACCAATTTCTTTGTTGTTTTCCCTCAAAATGCGTTGCCGAAAGATGTTCCACAATTCCATGTAGTCGTCACACGCACGACTTCCGCTACACAATCGGCTCTTTTTCAAACCCTTATGGTTAAGAAATATCCATCTGTATCGGTCGTAGATTTAAATGGCGTTTTAAAAACAGTGGATGAAGTATTGACCAAAGTGGCATTTGTGATTCGCTTTATGGCAATGTTTTCGATTTTGACAGGGTTATTGGTTTTGATAGGCTCTGTTTTTCTAACCCAATTTCAACGCATGCGCGAAAGCGTTTTATTACGGACTTTGGGTGCGAGTCGTTGGCAGATTTTAAATATTAATGGTTTAGAATATTTGTTATTGGGTTTATTATCCAGTTTTGCGGGCGTAATCCTTTCGATTGGAGCGACTTATGCCTTATCTATATTCGTATTTTCAACGCCGTTTAGTATTGATTGGAAACCCTTGATTTTGACTCCATTAATCATTACGATTTTAGTGGTCATCATCGGTTTATTGAATATGCGCGGCATTGTGCGCAAATCGCCTTTGGAAGTATTGCGTTCGGTCATTGGTTAATTGTTATAAATTGGAACGCGGATAACACGGATTGGGCTAATTTTCGCAGATTTTAAAAAAAAATCCGCGAAAATCAGCCCAATCCGTGTCATCCGCGTTCCAATTCGCGCTTAAAAAAAGGATTATACACTGGTTACAAAATAAAACCCAAAAACACGGCGTTAAAGCGAAGTTAAATTTTAAAAAATTTTACTAAAACAAGTCCAAAAAAAAATCCAAAATCACATAAGAGAAACATTCATGAACCGAATCGGATTACTCGTTATCGCCGTCTGTTTGTCGAGCCTATCGGAAGCGAATGCGCAAGACATTCACTTTTCGCAGTTTTATCAGGCTCCCCTGCACCTCAACCCTGCTTTGACGGGGGTGATGAATTGCAATCAGCGTGTTGCTGGCAATTATCGCAATCAATGGGCTTCCGTGTTGCGCGATAAGGCGTTCACGACGAGCAATGTCTCTTACGACCAACGGGTGGGAGTCGGTCGATACGATTTCATGGGCTTTGGCGGCTCCATTTGGAATGACCAAGCAGGGTCACTCAACCTGCGTTTGACGCAGTTACATGGCAATTTTTCGTATAGCAAACGCATGGGCGGCTATCGAAATAAAGCATCGTATTTGGTGATGGGCGTAGATGTGGGGGTGGCGCAACGCGGCATTGACTACACACAAGCGCGCTGGGGCTTGCAAAATTTGAATGGAACGTTTGACCCAAGTGCTGCAAGTGGAGAATCAGCGACTATCTTAGACCAGATTATCTACCCCGAAGTCGGTGCGGGTTTGATGTGGTTTTCAGTGATAGACCGCAATACCAATTGGTTTGTGGGCGGCGCGTATCACCACATTAATCGGGCGAATCAATCGTTTCAAAAAGAAAAATTCATTGGTTTGTATAGCAAATTTACGGTTCATGCGGGCGCGGAATTTCAACTTGCGGATAGAATTGGGTTGATTCCGGGCGCAGTCGTATTCTTACAAGGACCTTCTTTTCAAACCAATTTGGGAACGAGTTTGAAATTTTTACTCGGTAGCATGAAAACGACGGAAGAAGCGATTCAATTTGGGCTTTGGTCGCGCTTGGGGAACAAAACGAGTGTTGACAACAAGGCTTCAGGCGGACTTTTGATGGATGCGTTGATTGCTTCTACGAAATTTGATTACAATCAATTCAGCATTGGTTTTAGCTACGATTTGAATATTTCATCGTTGCGCCCTGCGAGCCACTCAAATGGTGCTTTTGAATTTTCATTGGTGTATAAAATGTGTAGTAACATCAATAGAGGTGTCTATTGTCCTAATTTCTAATGATTTATACATTTTAAAAAAAATGGCAGCAAAAAAGAACCTCTTTTTTACTGCCATTTTTTTTTAAAACTAAATAAAATCATGCTTTTTTGTCGAACGATACTTTGCGTCGGTTGATTTTGGATACAATTGGAACGCGGATGACGCGGATGTAGCGAATTTTCACGGATTTTTTTTAGAATTTTCACTGAATTCCAAAAAAATCCGTGAAAATTCGCCCAATCCGCGTCATCCGCGTTCCAATTGTATCCCAAAACTATCGTGCGTGAAATATATATCAATACAATTGATACCCCAAAATTAGAAAACCTGTGCGAATTCGATTGCCATCCACTGCGCCAAAAGCCATATCATACCGCAATTCGACACTCCATTTTTGATAAATCGCACCCATGCCAAACAAAAAACTTTCCTCTGTCGGGCGATAAGAGGGATGCCAAGGTGTTTTCACTACTCCTGTCCGCACATCTTTCAGACTCGTGTTATGAGCAATCAGCTTGCCCACACCGAAGCCGGCATTCGCAAATAACTTAAATACACCGTTTTGCGGATACCGATAACGCATCATCGGATTCCAACGAATGTAATCTAAATTATATACTTTTTCCGTACCGACATCGTTGGTGGCGGAGCAACTCGAATGATAACTCCGATACATCAGTTCATTGTAGAAATACAGCTGTTGTTCGGTCTTAGGAATCAGTAAACTTAAAGATACGCCCAAGGTCGGCATATAGGAATTTGAAAAATTATCAGCCGTTGGCGCACCATTGAAATAAAAAATAGGACGCGCCATACTCAAACCCGTTAACGCATTGATTTCCAAATTGTTAGGATTTTCCTCATACACAAAACTCGGTGCTGCGGCACTGCCATCTGGATTTTTGGCTTTGCGCGAATTACAGAATTTATTATATTTTTTAAAGACATAAACCAATGATTCAAGTTTATACGTAATTTCACTCAAATCATTTTTGAGAATATCATTGCAATCAAACATTTCTTTTGCCAATTGCCGGCGAAAACGCTCGTGCATAATCACCTGCTTTTTGGAAGCATCGGTGTAATACATTTTATTGACAAATTCTTCCGCCTTGCCTTCTTCGCGCTCAAAGAAAAAGTGCAATTTGCCTTTTTCGTCATTCAACGATAGCAAACTCAACCGTTGTCCGCGCACGCAAAGGGTTAGAAATACGGTATCTTGCATCCAAAGCGACTCCGCCGTTTGGTCTAATTCGCCCAACTTATAAGGCGAAATATCGGTTTGCACCGCCCGCGATACGAAAATAAACTCTTTATCAGGCGTTTTAAATCCAAATTCTTGGATATCATGTACACCATAAAAAGTGTTTTTCGATTGCGAAAGTGTTTTTTTAAAGGTAATTTGACGGGGATTGACCACCCACGAACGGTCATCAATAAACCCTTTAATCTTCTCACCTACATTGTTTAAAATGTATCCTTCTCGATAGTTTGTTTGAGCCGTTAGGTGGAAAATCGTTAAAAAAATGCAAAGCAAAAAGTTTGTAATTTTAATCATCTTTAAATATTTTAAATACGATTTGCAAAAATATTCAAAAATTTGATTGTCACAAAGTTAAAAAATGTTTTTTTAACATTTTTTATGTTAACGATATTCAAATGATTATTAAATGGGGCATGATTTTTTCATAACATTCTGATTTAGCTCTTTTTACTACCTTTTTAAAGGCATTTTTAACGTAATTATATTGTTATAATCTTGTTTTTGGAAAATTGATTTTTGTGTAAAAAATAAAAATTTGAATTTATTGATTTTATACGTATATGATTTTGTTTTAATAAAAAAGGAAAGCTAAAAAAAATACAGTTCAATTTTGAACTGTATTTTTTTCAAGTAAATCATTCACGTTATGAACTTATAACACAACAAGTGTTAAATTTTTTATATGCGATAAAAACAATTTCAATCCTTCTTTTTTCGCTGTATCCAAATGATAGGAGATATTATGCGTGTAATAATGTTTCAAATTAAACTCAGGATGCGGGCTTGGCAACAAATACGTTAATTGCGGAATATGTTCAATCCCATTTTTCAAGGCTTGATTGAACTGTTGCAAAAAACGCGTCCCCAAAGGTTTGCAACTCACCCAAGCCGCAAAGACAAAAGGCAATTGCGTCATTTCCATCCAAGCAGCCCCCAAATCATACACGTAAGGATATTGTTTTTCCAACCCAATCGCTCTATCACCAATGATAAGGGCTGCGGTGGTGCCTACAATCTTTTGTTCATAACCTGCACTACTTGGCAAGAGTAAAGGATTGATTTTCCAATAATTGCGCAATAAAATTTTTAATAATTCAACCGAAGTCCGCGAATGATAATCCAAATAAATGGACTCAATCTCATCGATTGGCACTCGACTAAACACACAAACCGTTGCCACCGCGCCCACCGAACCAATGCAAAAATCAGAAATAAGTTGTGCATTTTTCAAATGAGGCAAGATAGCCACAGGTACTAAACCGATATCCGCCGCGCCCGACCGCAATTTTTCCGCACAAACCGACGGAATATCTAAACTCAAATCAATACTTTTTTCAATGGGATGTTGCAAAATCCCGTATAACAACGGTTTGGTATTGAGGTAACTCACTGCCGTTATTTTTATTTTATTCATACGTAAAGTTAATTTAAATCAATGATTACCAATCATTTGTCCTAAATGGCGCGTATCATTCTCAATTTCAAACATAAATTCTCCATCCAAATAATGTACTTTGTATAAACACGTATTTTGATGTTTATAACTTTTCATGTCATGTAATGCCAATCCATTCAAAATCGCCATCATACAAATCATCGTGCGCCCATGCGTGCAAACCAATACATTTTGGTAAGGCATGGTTTTCAACATATCAATAAATTTTAAAATGCGATTTGCCAATTCCTGTAAACTTTCGCCGCCTTCCAATCGCGCCTCTGCATTGCCCGATTCCCATGCCGTCATCAATTCCACATATTGCGCCGTCATCCAATCGGCACGCGGTTGCCCTTCATGAATGCCCCAACCAATTTCATTAATCAACGGCGTTTTCACATGCGGCATCTTTTCGCTCAAAAAAGGAGCAGCCGTTTGTTGCGTCCGTTTCAAATCAGACGTAATCACCGCGTCAAATTGTACATTTTTATAATATTCATAAAATAAACGGGCTTGTTTGCGCCCTTTGGCATTCAATTCGGAATCAATGCCACTGCCTTGCACAATCCCTTGCCGATTCAAATCGGTTTCGCCATGCCGAATAAAGTAAATAGTCATATTTTAGTCTCTAATTTTCGTTCCTAATTCGATCCATTTACAACGGGCAACTCCAAGTAGCCCCGAAAGGTTTTATCTTCTTCAAATTCAACGCCTTCAAAATCTTTGACGACGTTATATAACGTGTCGCGTTCTATCGGGCGGCGACCCACTTGCCGAATCATCCGCACCAAATCTTGGGTCGAAAGCGATGGATTTTGTTCTTCACTGCCCGCCATCGAATAAATTTTGGTCGTATCGTCAATCGTTCCATCCAAATCATCCACTCCAAAAGCCAATAAAAGTTGTGCCGTAGCGCGTCCAATCATGGGCCAATAGGCTTTCAGATGGTCAAAATTATCCAAATAAATCCGTGAAATAGCATAATTTTTTAAATCCTCTATCGTCGAAACCTCAGGTAAATGCGATAATTGATTGTCTTTATTGCGAAATTTCAAAGGTATAAACGTTTGAAAACCATGCGTTTTATCTTGCAATTGGCGCAATTTTTCCATGTGGTCAATCCGATGATGGTATTTTTCAATATGTCCATATAACATCGTCGCATTCGACCGCATCCCCAATTCATGCCAAATCTCATGAATCCGCAACCATTGTTCCCCAGAACATTTGCCGCCTGCAATTTGGTCGCGCACATCCGCCGCAAAAATTTCTGCACCACCACCCGGCAACGAATCTACACCAGATGCCTTGACCATTTCCATGCCTTTTTCATAAGACACTTTTGCTTTTTTGAATATATAATGATATTCGACAGGCGTTAACGCCTTGATATGCAATTCGGGGCGATGCGCTTTGATGCGCCGAAAAAGTTCCAAATAAAATTTCAAATCATATTGAGGCAAAACGCCACCCACCAGATGCACTTCCGTCACAGGTTGCCCATCATACTTGTGGATGAGTGCCATCATTTCATCCATCGTATAAGCCCATCCTTCCTGCTTTTGTTTAATCAATCGAGAATAAGAGCAAAAAGTACATGTATAAACACATAAATTGGTGGGTTCTACATGAAAGTTTTTATTAAAATACGTATTATCACCCTGTTTGCGCTCGCGAACGAAATTGGCTAACGTACCCAAATAACCTAATTCACCGTGTTCAAAAAGGTATAAACCGTCTGTTTCCGTGATGCGTTCACCTGTATAGACTTTTTGCGCAATTTGACGCGCTCTTTCAGGTAAATCTTTGTCTGTCAATAAGATATGAATATCGTTTTTCATAGAACAATTGTTTGTGATGACATTTAAAATTAGGTTTCGTATCTTAACCGAGTGAAGGGTTTTAAAACCCTCCACTCAGTATGTTCACAACAAACTTTCTAAACTTTCAGTTCAAAATGAAAGTTCTTTTTTAGGATTTTATTTTTTTTGAACTCATTTTCCTTTATCTTTGTGATTCTAAATCGTTGATAACAAAATTATTTGTTTTAAATAGCTGAAAAAATGATAACTGCAACCCTTTCTGCGCCCGTTTTCACACCTGAAGCGGAAAAAAGACTTCAAGATTTTAATACTTCTTGGAAAATGCGCCTTTGGATGTTCCGACAATTGCCTGCGGCTTGGTTCATGGGCATTAAAATTAAAAGCATGACTTGGCAAAATGCCGAAATTACGTTGCCTTATGGCTGGCGTTCTCAAAATCCGTATCGGAGCATTTACTTTGCGGCGCAATGTGCGGCGGCGGAAATGTCCACAGGCATTTTGGCAACTTTGGCATGTGAAGGGCGGGGCAAAATATCCATGTTGGTTTCCAATATTGAGGTCGATTTTACGAAAAAAGCGACGCAATTGACCACTTTTCGGTGTGAAGATGGCGAAAAAGCGTTTGAAATCGTCCAAAAAGCCGTCGAAACGGGCAAACCGCAACAATTAACGATGGTTTCTGTTGGAAAACAATTGAGTGGTGAAATTGTTTCTGTTATGAAAATCACTTGGTCTTTCAAACATAAACCGTAAATTAATATAAGTAGTCGCGTCGTAATAAACTATCAAAAAAAACCACGCCAACGTCGGCGAGGTTGCAACCGCGCCGACGTTAATATATCGCCAACGTCGGCGAGGTTGCAACCTCGCCGACGTTAATATATTGTTAATATATTGATTATAAATTAGTTACAAAATAATGCGCATCATCACGTATAACGTCAATGGTATTCGAGCTGCTATCAAAAAAGATTTTTATGGTTGGTTAGCAGACGCGAATCCCGATATTTTATGCCTGCAAGAAGTCAAAGCCCTGCAAAGCGAAGTCGATTTAGCACCGCTTTATGCACTCGGCTACACGCATGTTGCTTGGTATCCTGCGGTGAAAAAAGGATATAGTGGCACCGCTACTTTTTCTAAAATCGCTCCAAATCAAACGATTACAGGTATTGGAATAGCACAATATGATGATGAAGGACGCGTTTTGCGCACGGATTATGGCGATTGGACTTTGTTGAATTGTTATTTTCCATCAGGAACGAGTGGTGAGGTGCGCCAAGCGGTTAAAATTGAATTTTTAAACGATTTTTTTGATTATGTGCAAGTTTTAAAACAAAAACGACCGCGTTTAATCGTAGTCGGCGATTACAACATTGCGCATCAAGCGATGGATTTGCATAATCCTGCGAGCAATCAAAATACGCCCGGTTTCACGCCCGAAGAACGCGCTTGGATGAGCAAATTTTTGCAATCGGGTTGGACAGACGCTTTTCGACATCAGCATCCCGCACTGCAAGCGTATAGTTGGTGGTCTTA
This sequence comes from Chitinophagales bacterium, assembly GCA_013298955.1. Classification (GTDB taxonomy): domain Bacteria; phylum Bacteroidota; class Bacteroidia; order Chitinophagales; family Saprospiraceae; genus JAAFJT01. The sequence goes on along the minus strand of JAAFJT010000011.1, from coordinate 39,865 downwards.
TCGATTTGAATCACGAGCTAAAAACAAAGGCTGGCGCATTGATTATCAATGTGTTACGAATCCTTTACAACCTTTGATTCAGCATGTTGAACTCTTACAAACGGCGATGCAGTCAGACCATTGCCCCGTTTTAATGGATATTGATTTTAAATAAAATGAATTGTGAAAAGGGCATGCTCGTCGGAGAATTGATTGCCCGCGAATCGCGGGCAATCAATTCTCCGACGACTATGCCCTTTATATACCCAAATTATTACTATGAAAATTCAAATTTTTGCCATTATCGGCAGTTTTTTCTTCAAATTTTTGGGTTGTGGCGCACAACCGCCTGTGAATCGCGCACATTGCACCAATCCTGCATTTGACAAACATGTTGCTTTTTATTTGAGTTTTACGATACCAACGATGGATCCAACTGAGTTAAAAAAGCAGCTGCCGCAAACCATTTTATTAGACGCAAGAGAAAAAAAAGAATATGAAATCAGTCATATTCCAAATGCGACGCATTGTGGATATGACCAATTTGATATTACAAAATGGCATCATTTGCCCAAAAATCAACCGATTGTGGTCTATTGTTCCATTGGATATCGGAGTGAAAAAATCGCTGAAAAATTAAAAAAAGCAGGCTTTTCAAAAGTGCATAACCTTTACGGCAGCATTTTTGAATGGGTGAATCAAGGCAATGCCGTTGTGGATGCGCAAGGAAACCCCACCCGAAAAGTCCATGCGTACAATCAATCTTGGAGCAAATGGATTGCTTCGGATAAAGCAGAACGCGTTTGGTAAGTTTTCAAAACCTTATCATTTTGTTAAATTTTATACAATGTTGATTTTCAAATATTTGTAAAAGCATTTAAATCAAATTTTTACAATTAAACTGAAAAAAAATGTAAATTAAAGTCCAAATATCCTGTCACAAAACACCCTAAAAAAGCGTTCTTTGTGCGAGATTTGATTCTAACAAGAAAAAGTCTATAACTTATTAATAACCTTAACCTTATTCTAAACCTCTTTCTTTGAAAGTTATGAGAAATCCACACATCCTCCGTATTGCTGCTGGCATGCTTGCAATCACTACTTTGTTAACGACCTCTTGTAAGGACGAAACAACGGTTGCCGTTCCTGTATATGCAAAAGCGCAATTTGTGCATGTTGCGCCAGAAGCACCGGGCGTGATTGCGTCTGTTGACGGCAAAAATATCAACACCGATTCGTTGAAATATTTGCAATATATCAACTATGTTGATGTTGATGTCACGGCGGCGGGCAAACGCGTTGTTAAATTAGACAGCAAAACGGGTAATGTTACGACCGATTCACTCGCAATGAATAAAGACGTATATTATTCTTTCTACGCATACTCGGACACGGGTGCAGCTAAAAAAACACGGGTGCAAGTGGCTCCTGATGATTTGGCGGCTCCTGCGGCTGGAAAAGCGAAATTGCGGATTGCGCATTTTGTGCCTGATGCCATCGCAAAAATTGATGTAGAAGCAGCCTTACCGGGTCAAGCAGCGACGACAAGAAATGATTTTTCCGCGCTTCAATTCAAAAATATTACTAATTTTGTGGAATTGACTGCAGGTAGCTACGATTTAAAAGTGAAATTGGCGGGTACAACCCAATTGGTTTTCACGATTCCAAGCACTGCATTTGAAGCAGGCAAAAGCTATACTTTGGTAGCACGCGGTTATGTGCAAAAAGCGAATGCGTCTGGTGTATTCGTTATTAACAACAAATAGTTGAAGGTTGACAAGGTTTGCACCCTGTTTTTTCGGAAAAGGGGTGCAAATCTATGTTGAAATCATTCCATACACAGATGAGTTTGAAATATATCGTAGCCTTTCCTGTTCATGGGAAGGCTTTTTTTGCTTTAATCGAAAAAGTTTCCTAAACTTAACTTATTTTTGCCGCATCGAATTGTGCCTAATTGCATCATCCATTTTGGACTATTTGTTTATTTGAAATGAAAATTCTCCAACTCTGCAAAAAATTTCCATACCCGTTGAAAGACGGCGAATCGGTTGCCGTCACGCAACTTGCCAAAGCCTTGCAAGAGTTGGGCGCGGAAGTCACGTTATTGACGATGAATACGAGCAAGCATCCTGTGGATATGGATACCTTGCCTAAATCGTTTCGAGGTATCTATCAAGCGATTTATGAAGTACCTGTTTTCAATCATATTACGATTTGGGGTGCTTTTAAAAATTTATTTGAAAAAGAATCGTATCATATAACTCGTTTTATTTCAAATGATTATGAACAAAAATTGATTCAAATCCTTCAAACCCATGTTTTCGATATTATTCAATTAGAGATGATTCATTTAGCTCCGTATATTCCTATTATTAGAAAATATTCTAATGCCAAAATTGTTTGTCGGGCGCATAATGTGGAACATGAGATTTGGAAACGAGTGGCAGATATTACTAAAAATCCGATTAAGAAAACGTATTTGCGGTGGCTGACGGGCAAATTGCGGCGTTTTGAGATTGAAAAATTGGCTTTATACGATGCTTTATTGCCGATAACGGAACGCGATGGACGCATTTTTCGTTTGTTGGGGTATCGGGGAAAGATGTTGCCTACGCCTGTGGGCATGGACAGTCGGCGATTTGTGATGCCGCCGTTGTCGATGAATGGGCATTTATCGCTTGGTTTTATTGGTTCGTTGGACTGGACTCCGAATATTGAAGGGTTGAAATGGTTTTTAGAACACGTTTGGGGTCCGTTTTTAGGTGATAAATCGCCCTTTAAATTGCATATTGCAGGGCGAAACGCGCCTGATTGGTTATTAAAACTAAATGTTGATAATGTCAAAGTGCATGGCGAAGTGGCGGATGCACATCAATTCACGGCGCAACATCCTGTGATGATAGTGCCGTTGTTTTCGGGAAGTGGGATTCGGGTCAAGATTTTGGAAAGTATGATGTTGGGGCGTGTCGTGATTACCACCCGAATTGGGATGGAAGGGATTCCTGCGCGAGATGGCGAATCGGTGTTGATAGCGAATACGGCGGCTGAATTTACCGAAAAAATCCATTTTTGCCGTCAAAATGCTGAAAAAATGGCTGAAATCGGAGCAGCAGCGCGAAAATTGATGCTTCAAGAGTTTGATAATTTAACGATTGCCGCCCGCGTTTTGGATTTTTATGATAATTTAAATCTGAAAAACGAAAAGTTGAAAATATTGTGATGCTATTCTGGATTAGTTTGACCTTGTTGAGTGCAGTGGGGGTACTGCATTCGTATCTATTTTTTCCGTTATGGGCGAAACGACGTTCACAAGGGCGCGTTTTTAATCAAATTTGTTTTGAAAGAACCGATGATTTGCCCATCGTGACGGTCATCATGTCCGTTTTCAATGAAGAAAAAGTGATTGTGGACAAATTAAATTCGCTCCTACACGTTGATTACCCAAAGGAAAAATGGCATTGGCGGATTGGTTCAGATGGTTCATCGGATGCGACGAATCGTTTAATTGAACATTTTAAAAATACGTATCTTGCTGAAAATATCCATTTTACGCATTTTTCCAATCGGCGCGGCAAACCACCTGTCTTGAACGATTTGGTACAACAAGCCATTGAACAATGGGGTGCAAACCCTAATCACATCCTCCTCTTGACAGATGCGAATGTTTTATTGAATCAAAACACCGTATTTCAATTAATTAAACATTTTAAAAATAAAAATATTTTGCTCATGGATGCCAATATGATACCTGTTGGCATGCAATCGGATGGCATCAGCACTTCCGAACATCAATATTTGCGTTCCGAAGTGATGTTAAAATATCGGGAAGGCGTGATTTGGGGGCAGATGATGGGTCCGTTTGGCGGTTGTTACGCGCTTCGGTCGGATGCTTTTTCGCCTGTGCCGCCCAATTATTTGGTGGACGATTTTTACATTGCCATGCGTGCTTTGGAAAAAGGTGGACAAGCGGGGATTGAATTGGAAGCGCATTGTTATGAAAGTGTTTCGCATGATATACGAGAAGAATACCGCCGAAAACGGCGCATTTCTTCAGGCAATTTTCAAAATTTAAATACATTTATGCCTATTTTATTGAAATTCAATACATTATCCTTTTTATTTTTTTCGCATAAAGTATTAAGGTGGATAACGCCTTTTTTGATTTTGTTAGGATGGGGAGCGAGTGGCATTTTAGCTTGGAAAGGATTTAAACTGTATCAAATCTTATTTTGGGGATGCAGTATGGTATTGATAGGATTGCCTCTCTTGGATTTATTATTACAAAAAATAAATTGTAATTCGCGTATTTTGAGAGGGATACGCTATTTAATTTGGATGAATGTTGCTTTATTAGAAGGCTTTTTCAAATATGTATCAGGCATCAAAAGCAATATTTGGCAACCCACGCAACGCACTTAACGCAAATTTGAACCCGGATTTTAATTAAAAATATAAAAGCCGATTGCAAAATAAATCCGAAAGTGAATTGTTCATAGGAGCGATTCCATGGCTGAACGCGTTGACTTGGAATGGCGCGTGTGCGACGGAAGTGCAAAATGATTTAGGCTGCATCGCCAAAGGCAAAATCGCTAATTTGATTTTGACCAATCCAATTCGTCCCAAACGCATATTTGCCACATGCGTTTGGGACGAATTGGATTGAAAAAACGATTTTGAAAGGCAATATTCATTAAAAACGCAACACCCATCCTATTCCGTCCCTTGTTGGCTCTATTTGCAAGGTTCTTTGTTGAAAAGAGGTGGTTTTAAGCCCTGCATTATACAAATCGACCGCTTGAGCAGCCTTGCGCATGGATCCAAGTGAGATAGGAATCGCAACTCCAATCAGGGCAGCACCAGTAGCTACCATCCCCCAATTGGGTTTATCGCAGCCAAATATCTCTGGAATATTCCAACCAATCAAGGCACCACCGAGACTACTCACAGCGGTTGTAAGGTAATCCTGCTTTTTGGCAGCCCGAATTAAAGCATGCGCCGCAGGATTCGACTCCATAATGGAAGCCAATTCCCGAATGCTCAGTTCTTTTCCATTTTTACTAAAATTGTAACCGCCAAAAGCTGGCTTGATTTCAATTTTTTGAGCGTTGCAATAAGTGGACAAGGCGATGGAAAAGCAACATGTCCAAAGGAAATGTTTAATCATATGAGTATTAATTCAGATTTGACTACAAATATAAAGGTAATTTTGAAAATGGCAACCATTATCAACACAATTTTGCAAGAAATAAATTTTCCGACTACCATGCTGTCAGAAATAAATCTTTTCCGAACTTTTTTCCTGTAAATCGTACAATATTCATAGTTTTGCACACCGTTTGATACGGAGGGATTTATTTTTTTGCAAATTATTATCAACAAAATCAATATGACGGACTTCAAATCGCTTATCGCTACCGACAAATTGCCGCAACATGTCGCTATTATCATGGACGGAAACGGACGATGGGCTAAATCCAAAGGTAAAAATCGGATGTTTGGGCATAAACAGGGTGTTCAAACCGTCCGCGACATTACTGAAACGGCGGCGGAATTGGGCATTAAGTACCTCACGCTCTACACATTTTCCACTGAAAACTGGAATCGTCCTGCGATTGAGGTGAATGCGCTCATGGCATTGCTTATTGACACGGTGCGCACGGAAATCGCTACGTTGAATAAAAACAATATAAAATTGCGCATTATTGGCGATTTGGAAAATTTACCGTCGATGCCGCGCAAAGCTATGAAAGAAGGTTTGGAATCCACCAAAAATAATACGCGCATGACGTTGGTTTTGGCATTGAATTATGGTTCAAAATGGGAAATTTTGAGAGGCGTGCGTCAATTAGCTGAAAAAGCGGCGCAAGGCTTGATTCGTCCTGAAGATATTACCGATAAAATGTTTGAATCTGAATTGAGTACGGCGGGCATTCCTGACCCTGAATTGGTGATTCGGACGAGTGGCGAAACGCGATTGAGTAATTTTCTATTGTGGCAAGCGGCTTATTCAGAGTTTTATTTCACTAAAACCTTCTGGCCCGATTTTGAAAAGGATGAGTTTTACAAAGCCATTGCAGGATACCAAAATAAAGAACGGCGTTTTGGGAAAACAGGTGAACAAGTTGCTGCACCGTCATTGATGTCCACCTCCAAAATCATACCCGGCAAACCCGAAAATTGGTCGGGTCCCGCCTTGATAGGTATATCTTGCGCAAACCAAGCCACCATTTTTTGATTTTTCAATGTGTCTTCAGTCACGGCTTTCATGCAAATATGCCCTGCCACTTCCTTCAAATCGTTTTGAATTTTCCACTCAATCGGTTGAATTTCATCTTCGATTAAGTAGTTTTTGCCCAAATGTTCAATCGCATCGGTCATTGTATTTTTATCAAAATCGCGTTTCATAAAAAACAATTCTTTGCGCCATGAGTAATTATCATCGGCATTCGGCTCGGCACTTTCTTCCGATGCCTCATATTTGCTGACGGTCGGCGTGAAATAAAGATTGTTATAGGCTTTCCACTCCGAGCGACTGCCCCACATATAAGCGACCCGTTCTTTTTGCTGTTTGCTAATGTACGGAACCGCCGCCAATTTTTTCGCCCAATTTTGGACAACCAAATATTGTACCATGCCTTCAAAATTTTGTTGCGCATTTATAGCTATTGGCGCAATAAAAAGAAGATTAAGAAGTATTTTTTTCATAAAAAAAATTTATTTTTTAAAACCGCATAGGTTTCGGAAACCTTGAAGGTTTCCGAAACCTACTTTTTTTCCTATATTCTTAAAAGCTCATGCCATTTTTCTTTAATTTATCATCATGTCCTTTCATGTTATAAGTCAAACTCAACATAAAATAACGCGCTAAAGTCTGTGCAGTCGTTTGAATCACATAATTTTGCGTACCATTTTGCCTAATGCTCAACGTCCGATTCAACAAATCAAAGGCGGCTAAACGCATTTCGATTTTATTTTCTTTCATAAACAAGCGTCGAACCGATAGATTCCAAATTGGAATTTTTTGGTTGAAACCAAATCGTTCATTTTGGAAACTTGCGTAATTAAAATTGGATTCTAAATACATTTTCGGAATAAAATTCCATTTAACCGAAGCATCTATTGAATGATTCCGAATTTTCTGATTCTGTTCTTTCTGAATCGAATATTCAATATTCGTCATACGCACATTGCCGCGAACACTCAAAATCAATTTTGAATCAGGTGTGAAATTTAAACTCATGCCTACATCACCTCCATTCGTATAAGTTTCATTTTGAATGCGATTGACTAAGGAAGGTGTGTTGCTAAAATCCAAATTACCATTCCCTGTTACCGTCAATTTTGTTTTAATAATGGGATAATTAATCCAAAACCAACTACTGATTTGTTGCCCGCCAGCCCTATTTTCGGGACGCGTTGTCGTTCTAATCCCAATTTTATCAATATTTTCAATCGTTTGAGCGTATATAATTTGGTTATCCAGCTTTTGATACTCGACATTGATATTAAAATTGGCGAAATTGGAAGGATTCCAATAATTAAAATCAAGATTGACTTGATGACTGCGTTCTGGTTGCAGATTCGGATTGCCTTCTGCCCGAAAAGCAGGATTATTCACATTCGGCACAGGTTGCAAATCGCTCAATTGCGGTTCTTTGACGTTGTAACCATAACTAAAACCCAGATATTTGTGATTTGGCAACTCAATATTAGCAGTAACATTCGGCGAAAAATTGATATATGTATTCTGAATGGGAGCCGTCAATAAAGGCAAATTGCGGTCAATCGAATAGGAACCATTCAACTGTAACTGTTGCACCGCCAAACCACTTGTAATATTCACGCCCTGATGCGAATACCGAAGGCTCGAACCCAAGCGATTATATAAAACTTTATTGTCATAAAAAACACTCAATGGGTCAATGCGTTCATGATTGCGTTCAGGGTTTTTGACTTGACGGCGCACTTCATTCTGTGCTTGACTGAGGTTGTAAAAACTTTCCCAAAACCACTTTTTAGACAATGATTCGGTGAATAAAACACTGGATTTCAATTGATTAGCCGTATTTTCATTCGTATTGAGTTGTCGAACTTGTTCGGTAAAAGTGGTTGCTTGAAAAAAGCGATTGATAGAAAAAAGCTGTTCCGTACCATCCGAAAGACTCTTGTTATAACCGCCACTCACCGCCAAAGAACGCCCTTTCTTTTTAAAACGATGTCGAAAAATCGCCGTACTCGACAACCGATAGCTCTTTAAATTTTCTTGATTATCCAGATTTAACGCATTGGTTGGCATCGTTTTGGCAAAAAGTTGATTTTGAATATCGTGTGAATTGGCATGGCTAAAACGCAGGTTTCCTTTGATAATCAATACATTAGTGGAATCAAACTCGCGTTCAAAACGAGTGGACATATTATGATTACTTCTAAAATCAGCTTGTTGAAGCGTGTCCAAACTCAAAAAACTACTATCTTTCAAAAAGGTTTGTCGGCGCGAAGTTTGGTTAAGATTCAATTGCGTTTGATTGAAAAAATAGCTTGAATTTAATTTTGTTTTTTTATCATCAAAATTATAATTCAAACCTGCACCGCCATTTTTGGTAAAACCGCGCCCATCAAAATTGTTAAATGGAATATCATCCTCCATCCTGTAAAAGCGGCGCGGGCCACTGCTGAACCCAAAATCGCCATTATCTTCGTTGTTAAACGTGTTTTGACCTTTAAATTCGCCATAATCTTCCCAATTCACCCCCGTTTGATTGATATTATTGCCAAAACCTAAAATTGAAAATTGCTCTTTGGCGTTAAAACGGTTGTAATTGCCTCGAGCTGCCCAGCGATTGGCGGTGCCGATTGCGCCCGTGAGTTTCCCAAACGAGCCTTTTTTAAATTCCTCTTTCAACTCCAAATTCATGGCTTTTTCTTTTTTTCCATCCTCTACGCCCGTTAATTTGGCTTGTTCGGATTTTTCGTTAAACACCTGAACTTTGGAAATCGTGTGTGCATCCAATGTTTTAGTAGCTGATTTGGGGTCGCTGCCAAAGAATGTTTTGCCATCCACATATACTTTTTTAACATCTTTACCTTGTGCTTTGATGTTGCCATCCGCATCGACATCAATTCCGGGCAACCGACGCAACAAATCTTCGACGCTCGAACCGGGCGGCACTTTAAACGACGACGCATTATACTCAATCGTGTCGCCGCGAATCGAAAGCGGTGCTTTGGCGGTTTTAATCACCACTTCCAGCAACTCCTTCGTAATCGGTTTAATTTTAATTGGACTCAAATCATGGATTTCCGATGTGGACACAGGCAACAATTGTTGATAGGGCAAATACGCCACATAGGAAATTTTCAACAAATAAGCGATATTTTTCACGTTTTTGAATGAAAACGCGCCTTTATCGCTGCTTTGCGCGAACTGAATCAGCGCGGAATCTTTGGGATTCAACAACATGACCATCGCAAACGGCAATTCAGTGCCAAAAGTATCTTGTACGATACCTTGAATCGTGGTTTTGGATGGATTTTGAGCAAAAGCAGATGTGCTTATTAAAAGAAAAATGGCAAGTGCTTTTAATTTCTTCATACACTAATAATGTAAAATTGGTTTTGATAAATGAATCTAAGTTGTGCGTATTGATTATGTAGCCTATTTTTTTAATTCATTGATAATCAAGCTATTGGTATCGAATTAAGGTCGGCGAGGTTGCAACCGACCTTTTGGATTGGTTCTTTTAATTGAACTACTTATTACAGATTAAAACGATAATAAGTTTAAAAAAAAGTTGCTTGTCATTTTTGAAATTTGCATATTTTATTTTTAAGTATATTTTTTATAAATAATTTAAAACACATAAGACACATAAAAGACATAGAACACATAGAGATTTTCTGATTAGATTCAGTTTATTTTAAGGTTTTACGTCCAAAAAGCAACAAAAAAAAACGAATTTAATAAAAAATGCCCCTATTCCCCTATGTCCCCTATGTCCCCCTACCCTATGTGTCCTATGTCCCCCTATGTGTCCTATGTGTTTTAAAATTGTTTTTTGATAGAAGGTTATTTTTTTATTATCTTGCAGCGTTATTTGGCAACTTAAAATTAGGCATTAAAACTCGTTAACCATATTATTCTATCCATTAATTCATTTTTGAATGAAAACAAATCTATTTTGGACGCTTGTATGCGTCTCCGTACTCCTTTTTTCCAATTGTAAACAAGCTGTCGTCGAAGTGCCGCTTGACCTTAGTTGGGTGGAACGCCTTGATACTTCTATCAGTATTGAAAGCAAAATCAAAATTAAAAGTTGGGTTTTGGTCGATAGTTTGGACAACACCAAACTCGAAAATGCTTTCAAACTTTATACGCCTCATAAAGATTTATTTACAGCCATGAATACGGCAAAAAGCATTTACCATCAACGCGTTTTAATTGATGATAATGTTGCAAGTATTCCCGGAATTTCGTTGGGTGCGTTTGCGGCAAACGGTTTGTCGAGAACCTTAATTCCTGCAAATCCAGTGAACACGAACTTGGATTTGCCTGCTGCGGAAGCCCCCAATTTCACGGCGGCGGTGGATATTACGTTGGCAGAAGGCACTAAAATTTATCGCGTTATTGGCGGCGCGGGTTCTTACCCGACAGGCGGTTATTGGACGGAAACAAAACCTGTCAATTATGCAGAAATCATTGGCGGAACTGCCGTTCAACCCGAATGGAATGGTTTTAACGAAATTGTTGAATTTACCGTTCCCGCAGGGGGCATGAAAGTCTGGAAAGGCAAGGCGGCGGCTCAAAATATTGCAAGCGTTCCCAACAAATTTATCGACGTATATAAATTAAAATATAATTTATCAGGTACTGGAAATCAATTGTTTATCCCCAATATTTACAGAGATTTTAGGGATACGGCTGCCTACAATAAATTTTTAAGAAACATCACCAATAAAGAAACTATCACATGGAAAAAAAAGTAATCAAAAGCCTCCAAAAACGCATTCACACCCAAACACAACAGTTAATTGCTAAATACAAAGAACTGGCGGCGCATTTAAAAAGCATCGAATCCAATGATGCATTGACGAATTATATTCGTTTTTTGCAAGATACGATTCACTATTACGAGCGTCAATATGTGGATTATTTAAAATTAGATTTGGCAAATTGTAAAGCGCAACAAGAGCCGGTTTTGGGTTTGAATAAAATCGAACAAGCATTCGATACCGCAGAACAAGGGTTTTACGAGCTGTATCCCGATAAAGCGTTTGACCAACATATTAAAAAATTGTTTAAAAAAACAGTTCCAATTTATGAAAAATTAAATGCGTATTTAGCTCGTATTCATTAAGTTATTTGAATTAGGAATGAAGGAATGATAGGAATTAAGGAGGCATCTATTTTGTTTTTTTGAAAAAAACAAAATAGATGCCTCCTTAATTCCTATCATTCCTTCATTCCTAATTCAATTTATATCACTTTAATCATAATCTCTACAATCGCATAAAAATCATCATCTGTCAACGAGTAAATCGAATTTTTCCCATCTCGATTGACATCCACCACATCCGCCCCTTTGAGGATGCGCAAATGATGCGAAGCAATCGCCTGTTGCAAGCCTAACTGGTCTTGGATTTCCGTAACAGTCATGTTTTTTTTCTTATGCAATAGGTCGATGATAGCTAAACGAACTGGGTGAGCGATACACCGCAACGTTTCGGAGCTATTTTTCAAGAAGTCTATATCGAAATGCGTCTTAAAGTCCATGAATAAAAATAATAATATAGATAGTTAAATATCTGAATATGGTTGCAAATATAACAATATTATGGAGGAATTAGTTTGCCAAAAACAATATTTATTTAATTTTTATCAATAAATCTGTTTTATGCCTTCTAAGTGGTATGCTTTTTCTATTTTAGCGGCTCAAAAGAATACGAATGAAAATTTTTTTTAAAACCATTCAAGAATCTATCCAAAAGCATTTCCAAAGTGGGTTGTTGCAACTGAAACCTCTTTGGAAACAAATTGGTTTAGAACGAATCGTGCCTATCCTTCAACCGCGTTTGAAGCATTTCCAACATCAAGGACAACAGCACATGATTTGGTTGCGTAATACGTTCCTTATAAAACTGCTTTCTTCCAAATTAATTGCGTTGGTTCATAATATTAAAAATAATTTATTTATACAAAAAATTATAAATCAATTATTTGTATTTAAATCCAAAATAATTCAACACCGTTTTTTTCAAAAAGCAAAACCCATTGTAAGCAACCCGATGGTGCAAATCGCTTCCATAATGGCGATAAGTGCGTATTGTTTTTGTTTGCCAAAACCCTTTTTTGCAGACCCAACTTCGATGGTTTTGGAGGATAAAGAGGGGATTTTGATGGGTGCGCGGATTGCGCAGGATGGACAATGGCGGTTTCCACCGTCGGACACCGTGCCTGAAAAATTTTCCAAATGTATTATTGAATTTGAAGATAGGTATTTTCATTGGCATTGGGGCATCAATCCTGCGGCATTTGGTCGGGCGGTTTTCCAAAATGTGCGCAATACGCGGGTCGTCAGTGGTGGTTCGACGCTTACGATGCAGACGATTCGCATGGCGCGCAAACAAAAAAATCGAAACTTTTTGTCTAAAATATTGGAAGCCATCCAAGCATCGCGGCTCGAATGGACGCATCGAAAAAAGACCATTTTAGCTTTATACGCTTCAAATGCCCCTTTTGGTGGCAATGTAGTTGGGATTGAAGCCGCTTCTTGGCGGTATTTTGGCAAATCACCGAATTTATTATCTTGGGGAGAAGCAGCAACTTTGGCGGTTTTGCCCAATGCGCCAGCCTTAATTCATCCTGGACGCAATCGCGCTTCCTTGTTAGCAAAACGCAATCGATTGATTGATAGATTGATACAAAATAAAATTATAGATGATATGACGGGCGATTTAGCGAAAGCAGAACCTTTGCCTGAACAACCTTTGCCTTTACCTCAAATTGCCCCTCATTTATTAGATAGAGCGTTTTTAGAAAATATTTTCAAAAAAAATGTTTTATCCAAAGTCCGTACGACGATAGATGCTACTTTGCAACAAAAAGTTACAAATGTTTTAAAATTGAAACACGCGGATTTGTCCGAAAAAGGCATTCATAACATCGCCGCATTGGTGTTGGACACCGAAACGGGCAACGTTTTGGCGTACTGCGGCAACGCCCCGAATGCAGGCGCGGAACACAACGAATCGGTGGATGTCATCAAAGCGACGCGTTCCACAGGCAGCGTTTTGAAACCCCTTTTATACGCGTTTGCGCAACAGGAAGGCGAGATATTGCCAAACAGTTTGTTGATAGATGTACCGACGGATATTGGAGGTTTTCATCCCGAAAATTTCCATGAGACGTATGATGGCGTGATTGCAGCGCGGCGGGCTTTGGCGCGTTCCTTGAACATTCCGTATGTTCGGTTGCTGCATCAATACGGTTTAGAAAAATTTTATGGCAACCTTAAACGATTGGGAATCAGTACTTTCAATAAACCACCTGCGCATTATGGCTTGACGTTGGTTGTCGGTGGTGCGGAAGGGACGTTGTGGGAATTGACAGGCGTTTATGCATCCTTGGCGCGTTCTGTGTCGCATTGGTATCCATATGAAGGCAAATATGATGCTTCGGATTGGCATCATCCAAACTATTTGTTTAAAAATATTCCAGCTTCAAAAACACCGAAAAGCCGATTATTGAAACAAGCACCGCTATTACGGAGTTCGGCAGCATGGTTAGCGTTGAACGCCATGAGCGAAGTTGAGCGACCTGACGGACAAGGCAATTGGGAATTATTTGAAGGTTCTCAACAAATTTCTTGGAAAACGGGGACAAGTTTTGGCTTTCGAGACGCTTGGGCGATTGGCGTTACGCCGCGTTATGCGATAGGGGTTTGGGTTGGAAATGCGGATGGCGAAGGTCGTCCGGGCTTGACGGGGATTGAAAAAGCAGCTCCGATTTTGTTTGATATATTCAATTTATTGCCTACGGCGGAGCGATTCGACCCACCTTATGACGATATGGTACAACTTTCTGTTTGTAAAAAAAGCGGTTATCGTGCCACTGAGTTGTGTGAATTGGACACGATTTGGGCAGCGAAAGGCGGCGAAAGAGTGGCAGCTTGCCCATATCATACTACAATTCATTTAGATACGACAGGTCAATTTCAAGTATCCGACGATTGCGAACCGCCACAAAATATGAAACATACGCCTTGGTTTGTGTTGCCCGCGTTGGAAGAATATTACCATAAAACGCGGAATCCGAGTTATCAAATCGTGCCGCCGCATCGGAAAGATTGCGCGGCGGCGGCGGCAAAATCAAGTCCTGTACAACTTATCTATCCAAAATCGGCAACTAAAATCTATTTGCCCATTGATTTTAATGGAAAATTGGGCAGTGTCATCTTCAAAGCGGCGCATCGGATGCCAGAAGCCGCCGTTTATTGGCATTTGGATGACGAATTTGTAGGAACAACGAAACGTTTTCACGAATTGGCAATGACTCCGCCGATTGGCAGGCATCGGTTGACGCTCGTGGATGAAGCAGGGAATCGGTGCGGGCAAGATTTTGAAGTGCTTGGGAAAAATAATTAACCCAAGTTGGCATCAAGGCGCAATGAGATGATTCAACATTTGCCCAGCCCCAAGCTCGTTTCAATCAACTATTGTTTTTGAAAAGAAATGAAGATATATAGATTTCTATATTTGTTATTTCCAAAAAAGGCGTAATTTTGTCGTATCAAAAAAAGAACGCCTGTAATCATGTCGAAATTTAAAAAAGTCAAATTGGACTTTCATATATTCAAATCAGAATCGAATCAAGCAATTGTCGAACAGGAAACGCCTGAAAAAATCATCATTCCTGCTATTTTCGACCCTGAGTCTATTCAAAAACTGCCGCATACCCATTTCCAAGCTGGGCTTCCCCCCTTTTTGCGGGGTCCGTACAGTGCCATGTACGTTACACAGCCTTGGACAATTCGCCAATATGCGGGTTTTTCAACCGCAGAAGCGAGCAATGCTTTTTATCGCCGCAATTTGGCGGCAGGTCAAAAAGGGTTATCAGTGGCTTTCGACCTTGCCACACATCGCGGGTACGACAGCACGCATGAACGCGTCAAGGGCGATGTTGGCAAAGCAGGGGTAGCGATTGATTCGGTAGAAGATATAAAAATTTTATTTGATAAAATACCATTAGATTTGATGTCTGTTTCCATGACAATGAATGGGGCGGTGCTTCCAATTATGGCATTTTATATCGTCGCCGCCGAAGAACAAGGCGTTTCACTCGAAAAATTAACAGGGACGATTCAAAACGATATTTTGAAAGAATTTATGGTACGCAATACCTATATCTATCCGCCTGAACCTTCGATGCGCATCATTGCCGATATTTTTGGTTACACAGCACAAAAAATGCCTAAGTTTAACTCTATCAGTATCAGTGGTTATCACATTCAAGAAGCGGGTGGGACGGCAGATATTGAGTTGGCTTACACGTTAGCGGATGGTTTGGAATATTTGCGGACGGGTTTGAAAACAGGTTTGGATATAGATGATTTTGCTCCGCGATTGTCTTTTTTTTGGGGGATTGGGATGAATTATTTCATGGAAATTGCCAAAATGCGAGCAGCAAGATTGCTTTGGGCGAAGATTGTCAAACAATTCAATCCTAAAAATGATAAATCATTAGCGTTGAGAACGCATTGTCAAACATCTGGCTGGTCTTTAACCGAGCAGGATCCTTTCAATAACATTGCGCGCACGTGTATTGAGGCGATGGCAGCAGTGGGAGGCGGTACTCAATCGTTGCACACCAATGCTTTGGATGAAGCAATTGCGTTACCTACTGATTTTTCTGCGAAAATTGCCCGTGATACCCAACTATTTATTCAAAAAGAAAGTGAAATTACGAAGGCAACCGACCCATGGGGTGGTGCTTATTATATAGAATTTTTAACAGATGAAATTGCTCGCCGCGCTTGGGATTTGATACAAGAAGTAGAATCCATGGGTGGCATGGCAAAAGCAATAGAGGCAGGTTTGCCTAAATTGCGTATCGAAGAAGCTGCCGCCCGCAAACAAGCCCGAATTGATGGCGGAAAGGATTTCATCATCGGGGTTAATTTATTTCGACCTGAATCAGAAGAGGCAATTGACATTTTGGATGTGGATAATGCCGCAGTTCGGGAATCGCAAATCGCTCGTATTCAACATATTAAGTCAATTCGAGATACTGCTGCTGTTGAAAAAGCCTTAGCGGATTTGACCGAATGCGCTCGCACGCGTCAAGGTAATTTATTGGATGCTGCTGTTAAAGCAGCGCGATTGCGGGCTACTTTGGGCGAAATATCGGATGCAATGGAAACAATTTTTGGTCGTTTTACAGCTGTAACCCGTTCTATATCAGGTGTTTATGCAGGAGAAATTAGCAGTAATGAAGATTTTAAACGGGCGCAAACCATGACTGCCGAATTTGCCAAAGTCGAAGGTCGCCGTCCGCGGATTTTGGTGGCAAAATTGGGGCAAGATGGACATGATAGGGGCGCGAAAGTGATTGCAACAGGGTTTGCCGATGCTGGTTTTGATGTGGATATCAGTCCACTTTTTCAGACACCGATGGAAGCAGCGCGGCAAGCCGTTGAAAACGATGTCCATATTTTGGGGATTTCGTCGTTGGCGGCGGGGCATAAAACCTTAGTTCCTGAGACAATTGACGCGCTGGCAACTTTGGGGCGCGCTGATATTATGGTGATAGTGGGCGGCGTGATTCCTGCACAAGATTATGCTTTTTTGTATGAAAAAGGGGTTGCTGCTGTTTTTGGACCGGGAACAGTGATTCCGAAAGCAGCTTGTAAAATATTACAATTATTTAATATACAAATCTCCTAAACGATTTATGAAAATAAACTTGCGTCAAGTTGCAAACCTAACGCAAGTTAGGACTTTACGAACACTTACGTAAAGTCCTCCTTTACTTTTGTTCTAATTCAGAGGAAGCAATCACCACCCATCCTTGGCTGGGTTTCAAAACTTCGCCCACTTCAATCCATTTGCCTTGTTCATACCGAACATGAAACCGTTGTCGATGTCCTGCTAAATTCTGACTTTTCCAAGTGCAAAATCCTTCAAAAGGGACTTCTAAAACCATTTCACCAAATAATTGATGGTTAAGATGCGTTTTGATGGTATAATTTTTTGTTTTTGAATTAAAAGAAACCAAATGTTGTTGTTGCTGAACGATTCGATTTGCGACATTCAATGGTTCATCTTCAATGGCTAAGGACGTGATGCGAATTTGTTTCCCCCCTTTTTCGGGCGTAATATGCAAGGTGCGTTTCACCTTAAACAATTGATTATCAATCACATATTGACCTTTGCCTTCCCACCTGCCCAACATAAAGGCTAATGATTGCATTTCGATATGAAGCGGCGCGGGCGCGGAAAGAAAAGAAGTAGTGACCATTAAGAGCAAAAAGAGCATGTATGGGCTTCGGTTTTTGGAAAAAAGGTTCATAGCTGGCTGTTTGTTAAAATGAAGTAAAATGCAAAGAAACAACTATTTTCCAATGATTCCAATAACGCAATCAAGGCGATTTTGATAAGCATTTTTTTATAATCTGCAAGCCAAAACCAAAAAAGAAGGCTGTCTCAAACGAATTGAGACAGCCTTTTGATGCGTATAGGAGAGCGAAAGGCAATTATTCCATCAATCCGCGCCCTTGTTTAGAAACTTTTCCTTCTTCTTTCAATTTTTTCAACAATTTGTCTAAAATACCGTTGACAAATTCTTTACTTTTGTCGGTGCTGTACAATTTGGAAAGGTCAACATATTCGTTCAACGTCACTTTGGTTGGAATCGTTGGAAAATCAATCATTTCACTCGTTGCCATTTTCAACAAAATCATATCAATCACCGCAACTCGTTCTGCATCCCAATTGAGCAACATCGGTTTGATGTATTCCAAAATTTGAGCATCTTTTTTGACAGTTTTTAACAACAATTGTTCCCCAAATTGCAACGTCAGCACATCTTCCTCCTCATAATCGGTCACAAACGCCTCTACACTCGGCAAACCTTTTATTAACTTTTTGGTCGCGCCGACAAATAAAGTTTTGTCATCAATCCATGAAGGAAAATCATCTTCCATCAATTCGTTGAAACTCTCATTACTGCACAGAAAACGATATAATTCTAATAAAATCGGTGCATGTTCCGCTTCCGGTTCACTGATATATTTTTTATAAATATCGGTTTTGGCAAATTCCATATACATTAATCGCGTCGTGTCTGCATCGATGCGCGCAGAAACGGGATATTTTTGCAACATTTTTTTATAAATGTCTGCATCAATTAATGCTCGGATAAGGTCGTTTTGATACAATTTGTCTGTAAAACGACGGTCATCATCAGTCGGAACGAGTTTCGCCTGACGATTTACCCTGTCTCGCACAGCATAATGAGCCGTTTCCGCCCATTGATGAAGGTTAAACAGGTACAATGCCAACGTATTTTTGCGGTACGAACCATATCGTTGCAACAAATCGTTGAGATTTACTTCGGTATCTCTGCTCTGCGCATAGAGCAATTGCATAACTTTTATGCGAATATTTCTTCGAGAAAGCATTTAAATGGCTTTTTTCCGACGCAAAGGTAATCATTTCATTGACTTGTGCTTATTTTTCTCCTCTTTTTTTCTCAAAATAGGAGAATTAAATTCTATGCAGCAACAAGAGACAGCGCGTGATGCGTTTATTTTTTACGATTTTTTTGTAAAAAATCGTAAAAAATAAACGCATCACGCGCTACAAGGGTCTTTTTAAGATTTTAATTTCGGATTATTCGCGTGTCTTTCGCGGTCGCGGTTTGTCTTTTTTTCAAGATTTTTTTGAAGGGCGGCTTCTAAATCAACACCCGTTTGATTGGCAATGCAAACTAAGACAAAAAGCACGTCTGCCAACTCATCCGCTAATTCCGCAGGTGCGTTTTCAGCCAATTCGGGCGTTTTAAACGATTGTTCACCGTAAATTCGCGCCATGAGTCGCGCCACTTCGCCGACTTCTTCCATTAAAATCGCGGTATTCGTCAATTCACTGTAATAACGGACTCCAATCGTGCGAATCCATTTATCTACAATTTGTTGCGTTTCCTGTAAAGTCATGCTTTTTTGTTTAAAAAAATCGTTTTTAAAAATTTTTGCGCCCACTGGAAGGTCTTTTTCCTAAAAAAGTAGTTGAATCAAAATAAACTATCAAAATAGAACTCATTGATAATCAAGCAATTCGTACCGCATCAAGGTCGGCGAGGTTGCAACCTCGCCGACCTTTTGGATAGGTTCTTTCAATTGAACTATTTATTTAGGCAATAAAAATAAAGCGGTGTTCAAGAAATAATTGAATTTCTGGAACACCGCCTTATGGTTTAAATCTTAAATTTTAGTTCTACGGCACTCCCATTATCTTTAAAATTGATACAATCACATAATTCGCGCATTAAAAACACGCCTCTGCCCCCACATCTAAATCGATTTTCGGGTGCAGTCGGGTCGGGCAAACTCTTATAATCGAAGCCGCGTCCTTGGTCTTTCACCACAAAACTCAATCTATCTCGAAATTTCGCACTGCGGATTTCGACTGTTTTCGATGTATCCGACCGATTGCCGTGAATAATCGCATTGTTGACAGCTTCCGTCAGGCTAATTAAAATATTGCCATACGTGTCGGGCGTAACACCCAAGCGAGTGGTAATCCGCTGCACAAATGATTCCACTTGCTCAACGTTATCAGGATTAGAAATTAATTTTAAACAATTTGTACTGTTATGAACTCTCATGCGCGTTTTTTAAACGTTTAAACTGAATGACATTAAATTTTTCTAATAGGCATTACTGTTTCAAGTTGCCTAAACAAGAAAATAGACCTAACTGTTTGCAAAAAAAACACGAAAAATAACCATTAAAAGCCTTTTTTGAAAAAAAACACCCCATATTTGACCTTGTGTTTTCCCAAAAAAAGAACTACACATAAATAAACCTTTCCATGTCTGATACGCGAGTATTCGACATTTAGTTCTACTTGTGACGGTTTTTTCGGAAATTGTAACAAAATGTAATAGAGTCACGCCAAATTCAAAACAGTCGAATCGACTCGTTGGCGGTTTACAAACTCATTACTAAATAATCGTTTTGGTGGAAAGTTCATGCGATGGTGAAATGACGCTTAGAATTTTTAATTCTGCTGCAAAGTTAAGCAGTTGTGGATGGGTTGTCAATAGTACACTATGTTAATTATTCGGGATACAATCATTTTAACTTATTTTAATTATGAAATAAATTGTTTTTGAATTGAATACATTTGTCAATCGTTTGTTATGTTAAAAAAAATAATACAAGTTAATTAAAAATTAAACTAATTTTCAAATCGTGCAAAGTGTTTTTGAACGCTTATCTTTGCAGCACGATATATAGAAAACACCATTTATTTCTATTTAAAACGAATACAATGAAATTTTTTACCAACGCACTCTGGGTATTTTTAACCCTTTTTATTTGTACAAAACCAACTTTGGCGCAGTCCCAAATCGAATTTGACACCGCTGGTGCTGCACAACGCAGTGAACGCCTTTTTTTCAAAGAAGCTCAAGGTTATTACACACTTGGATTTCATGGCGGCTATTCTTATCAAAGCAGTGATGTTTCTAATCTTTATAAAGGTTGGGGAATCGCACTCACTTTGGAGAAAAACCTTATACATAAGCAGGGCGATTTTCTTGATTTAGGAGTTCGCGGGCGGGCGATGTATGCCAATTCTTTTGGTCTGAATACGAGACCCTTCACAGGCAAAATCGATTATAATTTTGCAGTCAATGGCAAATATAATCCCAATGCCAATTATCTATCCGATTCGGTGTATTATGCCAATTATCGCAATGATTTTGGGGAATTGGGATTGGAAGGTGTATTGACTTTCAATCGATTACGCGAAACAAAAGGGATTTTACTCTCGCTTTATGGCGGTTTTGGGTTGGATTTTTACTATGTTGGCACCGACCAAACCAATGCCAATGACGCGAAATATGCGTATAAAACCATCAATCCCAATCAATCCGTTGCAACGATTCGACAGCAATTAACCGCGATGCGCGATGGTACTTTTGAAACATCGGGTGATTCGTTTGATGGCAATTTGCAAGTTGGGCTGATGCCCAATGTTGGCATCGAATTGGGGTATCAATTGCATCCAAAAGTGTCGATTGGCATTGGACATCGTTTGATGTTTACACAAACTAATTTGTTTGACGGGCAACAATGGGAAGATGATAATACGATTTCACCGCGCAATGATTTGCATCATTTTACGTCGTTGGATTTGAAATTTATTGTTTCAAACAAGAAAAATCAATTAAAACCGCCCCAAATTACGATTACCCGCCCCGAACAAAACCCTTACAGGACGTATAATACAACGGAATTGCTTCAAGCGCGGATTACAGGCATCGAAACGGGCGCGGATGTGACTTTTAAAGTCAATGGAGTGGTCAAACCATTCAATTATTACAACAAATCGTTTGATGCAACCGTCGATATACAGGATGTTTCAAATGAATGTGTTCTTACAGCCCGCAATCAAGCGGGAATAGTTACAGAAAAAATTATATTCATAAAAAATGTAAAAGTTGTAAAACCGACTCAAACGGGCAACCCTGTCCCAACGCCTACTCCAATCCCCGTTCCGAAACCTGACCCGATTAACACGACACCAACGGTTATCGCACCGAGTGTTCAGATTACAAGTCCTTCAAGTATCAGTGTAACGGAAGCGAGTGCTATTGATTTTCGGGCAACGACGCAACACATTGAGCGCAAAGACCAAGTGACGTTAACGCTTAATAATTATCCTATTACAAATTTTAATTTTTATAATAATTTTGTTTCAACTGCCTTAAACCTCAAAGAAGGCTCGAATAATATTGTCATCACGGTTCGGAATAGTGCAGGGCAAGCAACAGACCGTTATGTGGTTACGCTGAATCGCCCGCAACCTGTTCCAACGCCTGTTCCTGTGCCTGTGCCAACTGAAACGCCCCGTCCTTTGCCGCCCGGTGTGAGTGTTCGGATGGAATCGTTTGTAAAAGGCAATGAAATGGGTTGTGAAAACGACTGGTATGCGACCTTGCGCAATGTTGCCAATCGGAATGATATACGCGTTTATTTAAATGGGTCTCCAATGGATAATTGGACTTATACGCCAAATCGGATTTCGGGACAGGCGCGTTTGCGTTCAGGCGTGAATCGCATCAGTGTCGAAGTCAAAAATACGGTTGGTTCTGCAACGGGTGAAGGCGTTTCCAGTTGTGATACCGAAAGCCCGCGTGCAGCATTTCCAGCCGTCCGACTTTCGGTAGAGGGCAATGTTCAAGGCGATAATAATGGCTGTCGCACTGCATTCAGCGCAACGGCACAACATGTGAGGAGCAAAAGTGATATAACCGTTTATTTGAATGGGAACACGTTGTACGATTGGACTTTTGATGAACGGTCAGGCATGATGCGCGGCAATTTAAATTTGAAATTGGGTAATAACCTTTTCCGCATCATTGTCCGCAATGAAAGTGGGGAAGCGCGGGATGAAACTGACATTTATTGTAATGCGAAAAAATCACCGCCTTCGGTTCGTTTCACGCGCCCGTATGAAGGCACCCGCACAACACAACCTGAAGTGGCTGTTGAAGCAACTGTTTTGAATACGCTGCGCGGAGGTATTATCTTGAAAATCAACAATGTACATGTTAATAATTTTGAGTTTGATGAAAATAGTAGAACGTTGCGCGTAACCGTTCCCTTAACAGTTGGCGTGAATACGATTCGATTGACAGCTCAAAATCCAGATGGCAATGACGAAGCCCAATTAGCGGTGATTCGGAATGAGGAAATTCGGGAAAAACGCCCGCCGCGTGTCACCATTACCGCGCCCCAAAATAATAGTTCAGTGACCGTTCCAGAAGGGGTTGTTAAAGCTGCTTTATTGAATATTAGCAATGAAAATCAAGTCATTATGTATGTCAATAATGCTAAATTTGAAGGTTACAAAATTGATAAATTGTTTAGAAACATTACTGCCAAAGTGCCTTTGCGCGAAGGCAATAATTTAATCACGGTACGGGTTGAAAATGAGGATGGTAATAATCAAGCAAGTGTCAGTGTCGCCTACACGATGGCGCAACCGCCTGTGGTGCGCATCACCACACCTGCGGACGGAGCGAGTTTTGAGATTCCGAATGGCGTATTAGTGAAGGCTAATTTGGAAAATGTGAATGGAAAAGAGGGCGTTAGAGCCTATTTGAATGGTGTATCCGTCGCATTTTCAGTGATTAACAATGTATTGACGATGCCTTGTAACTTGCAAGCGGGTGACAATACGGTTCGGATTGCCGTTTCTAATGCGGGTGGCAATGCGGAAGATAGAATTAAATTGGTTTGGAATCGACCTGCGCCGCCTACGGCGATGATTTTAAATCCGCCTGCGAAAAGCAATATTTTGGAATCTACGAGTTTAGATTTTGAAGGAAACGTGACCAATGCTGATAAAAGTGGCGTTACTTTATTGTTGAATGGCAATTCCATTTCTAATTTTAGCCTTGAAAATAGTCATGTAACGGCAAAAATGAATTTGAGAGTCGGCAAAAATGTGATTGTATTGAGTGCCACAGGCAAAGGCGGTACAGCTACGGCGGAAGCGATTGCGAGTGTGGTCACGCCGACCGAAGAAGTCGTTTTGCCTGATAGGACTTCACCAGTCGCGGGTGTTTCGGTGGCGAATTTGGTGGTATCCCGTCCTGCGATTGACCCATTAGACCCGCGCCCTGTCCAAAGTACGCTTACTACGATTTTAACGGGCGTTCAACCAAGTGATATTTCATTGATTATCAATGGAATCAATATTACTGATTTTCAATTTAATGTAAAATCGGGGATGTTGAGTTATACGTTTCCCGTGCAAGGCGGGCAATCGTATCGTATCCAAGTCTTGGCTGCCAATAAAACAGGGAAAGCAGAAAGGGATGAAACGGTGCGTTTTTAAGTTGCTTGATTGAAGGGTCTGAATTAGGATTTTTAGGATACTTCGGATGATTAAGATTTCATCCTAATCATCCGAAGTATCCTAAAAATCCTAATTCAGACCCTACTCCTATTGAATGATTTTCAACGCGTCCAATAGGAACATTATCGAACCAATCAACAAAAAGACGTAAATGAGTATCGCAACCCCTTCTAAATCAAGCCCCGAACCCAGACAAAATAAAAAAGAGCCAAGTCACAATTTTTATAGCCTTTAAATTATACAAATTATCGATTTTTTATTTCTAACACGTTTTGTGTTAAAAATAAAAAGAAAAATATCACACTTGAAAAATAAACCATATCGGCTAAATCCATAATCCCGCGACTAATGCTTTGATAATGGTAATCCAAACCCAACATTTGCACTAAATCATCGCCCGCACCGAAGAAAATCGGCAGTTTTGACAAAAATAAGAAGCCATAATGCACCATAAAGCATAAAAACATTGCCAACAAAAAAGCAACAATTTGATTATTCGTCAACGCAGAGGCAAAAATGCCTATCGCCGCAAACACGCCGCCCAACATTGCCAATCCAATGTAGCTGCCCAAAATTGCCCCCGAATCTAAATTGCCTTTCGGCGAACCCAATTGATAAATCGTTGCATAGTATAAAACGGTTGGAATCAATGCGATAATCACTAATAACCAAGCAGATAAATATTTGCCTAAAATTAATTCATAATCCCGCAATGGACGCGTGAGCAATAATTCGAGCGTTCCCGTTTGCTTTTCCTCTGCGAAAGACCGCATCGTAACAGCAGGTATTAAGAACAAAAAAACCGCCGGCGCGATTTCAAATAAAGAATCCAGCGTTGCAAATTGATAGTTTAAGAGGCTGTAATCTGGAAAAACCCAGAGCATCAACCCTGTTATCAACAAGAAAACGCCTATCACGACATAGCCCGTCAAAGAGCCGAAAAACGATTGTATTTCTTTTTTTAAAATGCTTACCATCTTTGTAATTTATTGATTTTCAACGGTATGTAAACGAATGATACGTACTGTTTCAATCCGCGTATCACTCACTAATTCGGGGATAAATCGAAATCCTTCTAATTCAATCGGCACATTTTGGGTCGGAATGGCGGTTACGACATTCACCAAATAGCCCGAAAGCGTATGATATTCACTTTTCGGGAGGCGGAGCGCAGGATACATTTCATTTAAATAATCCATTTCCAAACGACCTGAAAAGATATATTCGGTTTCAGAAATTTTGGTTTCAACAAATTCTTCATGGTCATGTTCATCTTCGATGTCGCCAAAAATTTGTTCTAAAACGTCTTCTAACGTTACAATTCCTGTTGTACCACCAAATTCGTCCACCACACAGAGGATATTCGTCTTCGACTGAACCAATTTTTCCAATAAATCCATCACACGCATCACTTCAGGCACGACTTCCATCTCCATAATCAACGGTTCGACCAATTGTGGTGCTTTCAACATCTGTTGATGATGTACATATCCCAAAATATCATCTATATCATGGTTGCGCACCACAATCACCCGCGAAAGATTGGTTTCGCGGAAAATTCGCCGCAATTCTTCCACGCCATCTGTAATGTCCATATAAATCATTTCGGCTCTCGGAACCATGCAGTGCTTCACTTTGACATTGCGCAATTGCAATGTTTTTTGAAATAAATCCGTATCGACTTCTTCGTCTTGCTTCGTATTTTTAAAATTGGTATTTACAAAGTGTTCTAAATCACCGCGTGTGAACACGTTTTCATCTGGTACATGACTCGTTTTAAAAAAAATTCTTAAAAGAAAACCAGCCATTTTCGTAATGAACCAAGTCGGAACTGCCAACACAAATTGGAAAAACCGAATCGGATAAGCCAAATTGAATAGAATCCTATCGGCATACATTTTGAAAATGGTTTTCGGCAAATATTCCGCTACTATCAGAATTACGAGCGTAATTAGAACGGTTGTTACAAGTGATAATAAAATTTCATTATGTATAAAATGCTCTAAATGAGGTTTTAATAAGTCCGAAACTAAGATGGTGAAAACAATTAAAGCAATATTGTGTCCGACCAGCATCGCGCCCAAAAAACGGGCAGGACTTTCGTAAAAGTAGGCTAAAATATGCCCCGTTCCAGAATTGCGTTTTCGTTTCAATTCGACTAACAATTTATTGGCGGAGATGTAGGCAATTTCCGTCCCTGAGAAGAAGGCGGTGAAAAAAAAAGCAGCTATTATCGTGTAGAGCATGATTGCAAGAAAAATTGGATATAATTGGTAAACCGCAAAGTTACTCCGAAAATCGAAAGTACGAAATTATTTTGTTCTAAAAAAATATTGGGAATGCCGCCAATACTCTTACCCACAAATAGATTTGCACCTAAAATTTCGTAAATTTTTCAAATTTACGAAATTTGTGGCGCAAATCAAGTCCCCAAAATAGGATTTGCACCTAAAATTTCGTAAATTTTTCAAATTTACGAAATTTGTGGCGCAAATCAAGTCCCCAAAATAGGAACTAAACGTGCGTCAAGTTTCAAACTTGACGCACGTTCAATCATTTAAAAAATGTATAGATTCATTTCCGTTTATCCTTTTAAAATACAAGCCTGTAAATTCGTTTTTGTCATGGATTGACAAAAAAATATTAAAATAAAATATATTTGTTAATATGTTTTGTTCTTAGAAATAAACCTAATAAATTTACATTTTAATTTTTTAACTGTATTTTGTAATAAAAAAAAACTTAGTTTTTATGAAAAAACTTTACATTACGATTGCTGCGGCATGGAGCATCCAATTTGCACAAGCACAAAGTGCTGCATTTGCTTGTAAAAAAGCAGATGGCGAAATCAACATCGTCTTCGCTTTGAAGAAAAACTGTACGGCAACACCTGCGGGTAGCCGTGACTCACTCGGCAAACGCGATTCGATTGGTTTCCACTCTGGCGCAAACGGTTGGAGTGCAGGCAAAGATTGGAATGCGGCGGGTGCGGTGCAAGGTAAACGCCAGTTGGCAAATCGGGCAGATTCTACTTTTCATGTTAGAATTGCCAATCCTGTGGCTTATTACGGATTAGCTGCGGGTACGGCGGTCACAGACATTCAATTTGTCTTCAATGATGGTCCGACAAAACCTGCTTCACCTTGGGGTTCAGAAGGAAAAGAGCAAGATGCGACGAATTCTTGTAAAAACTTTTTAATCACGATTGCGTCTTTGCCGACTTGTGTAGCGAGTGCGCAAGATTTGCGGGCGGATGTCGGTATGGTGATTGCACCCAATCCGGGCAATGCTGCGACGACCGTTTTCATCAACAATCCTAAAAATGAGCGTTTCACCTTGTTATTGACGGATGCAACAGGTCGTTTGGTGCGTCAAGAAAGCGTTACAAGCACGAGTGTTGAGTTGAATAATTTGAGTGCAGGCTTGTATTTTGTGATTTTGCGCGATACCGAAGGTCGATTTAGTACTCAAAAATTGATTATGGAGTAACGAATCATTTAAAATAGGATGCTGATGATTTAAAAGATTGGAAGAATGTTTTCTGTTGAAAAACGCAAAAGAGACTCAAAGCATCCTTCCAATCTTTTAAATCATCAGCATCCTATTTTAAACCTTTTCCAAAGCGAAAATCAAGAAATCCGACTCCATATTTTTGCCGTTTGCGCCATCACTTCCAAATAATGTTTCAATCGAGCGTTTTCGGGCAGCATTAAATTGGGGTCTTTTTCCAAAATCGTTTGGGCAATATCTCTTGCGGCTTGCAAAATGCGCTGGTCTTTTGCCAAATCAGCAATTTTTAGGTTCAAAACGCCACTTTGTTGTGTCCCTTCAATGTCACCCGGTCCCCGCAAACGCATATCGGCTTCCGCAATTTCAAAGCCATCCGTCGTCGCGCACATGACTCGAATCCGTTCCCTGCCTTCCTCACTGAGTTTGTACGCGCTCATCAAGACGCAATACGACTGTTCCGCGCCGCGCCCAACCCGCCCGCGCAACTGATGCAACTGCGATAATCCAAATCGTTCCGTATTTTCAATCACCATCACAGAGGCATTCGGCACATTCACGCCAACTTCAATCACGGTCGTTGCAATCATAATTTGCGTTTCTTTATTCAAAAAACGCTGCATTTCAAAATCTTTGGCTTCACCGCGCATTTTCCCATGCACGACACTGATATGATATTCGGGTTTTGGAAAATCATTCGTCAACGCTTCATAACCCGACATCAAATTTTGCAAATCCAACTTTTCACTCTCCTCAATCAACGGATACACCACATAAATTTGTCGCCCTTTGGCAATTTCATCTTTCATAAAACCAATAATCCGCAATCGATGATTTTCATAACAATGAACCGTCTTAATCGGCTTCCGTCCTGCGGGCAATTCGTCGATGACAGATACATCTAAATCACCATATAAAGTCATCGCTAATGTGCGCGGAATCGGTGTTGCACTCATCACCAAGATATGCGGCGGCAATGGATTGGCTTTTTTCCACAATTTTGCACGCTGTTCTACGCCAAAACGGTGTTGTTCATCAATAATCGCAATGCCTAATTTATCAAATTCAACCCAATCTTCAAAGATTGCATGCGTTCCAATTAATATGTTTATGTAATTGTTTTTCAATTGTCTAAGCAGTTGTTCTCGTTTTTTGCCCTTGACGCTGCCCGATAAAAAAGCGACGGTCAAACCCAATGGTTCGCATAATTTGGCAATCCCTTCATGGTGTTGTTGCGCCAAAATCTCGGTCGGAGCCATGAGACAGGCTTGATAACCGTTGTCAATACCAATCAACATGGCGAGTAACGCGACCACCGTTTTGCCACAACCCACATCGCCTTGCAAGAGCCGATTCATCTGCCGACTACTCCCGACATCGTGTCGAATCTCGCGTAAAACCCGTTTTTGCGCTCCTGTAAGTTCAAAACCAAGGTGTTTATGATAAAACTCATTAAATTTTTCACCAATGCGTTCAAAAGAATAACCTTGAATGGTATTCCGTTGATGTTGTTTATTTTTCAACATTTTGAGTTGTAAAAAAAACAATTCTTGAAATTTCAAACGGCGGCGCGCCGCTTCTAAATCCACTTGATTTTTAGGAAAATGGATGTTATAATACGCCTCATATTGCGGCATGAGTCGATACGCGGTCATCAAATATTCTGGCAGGCACTCCCCAAGTGTTTCGGGTTGCAACTTATCGAAAATGTTTTTCACCATTTTTCGACGCGCCCGCGAATCCAAACTTCTCGCATTCAGCTTTTCAGTGGATGGGTAAACGGGTTCAAAAGCATTCGCAAGCGTCGTATTTTCAGTCGTGACGATTTCCATTTCGGGATGCGGCAGAGACGGTTTGTGGTTAAACCAACTCGTTTTCCCAAAAGCGACGTATTCCGCCCCAACAACTAATGTTTTTTCTAAATATATAATACTTTGAAACCAAACTAATTCGATGGATTGTCCTGTATCTTCACGCAAAACACCGACCAAACGCCGACTCCGCGTTTCGCCCATCACTTCCACGCGCCGCAAGATGCCGCGCAATTGCACAGGGAGTTCCGCCGCCGATTCATCCAAATCTTGGATGCGATGAAACTGCGTTTTATCGACGTAGCGAAATGGAAAACACTGAATCAAATCTCGAAACGTAAAAATTCTCAATTCGAGTTTCAACAAATCCGCCCGAAAAGTGCCAACACCTGACAAATATTCAATCGGCGTATCTAATAACGGTACATTATTCATTGGCTATTCAAATTAAAAAAAAGGAGTATCTCATAGGGTGATAAGTGCCTTTGTCGCGGCAAAATTAAGGGAAAGGACTGGTTCTGCCAAATTTTTATTTGCAACAAAAACGTAGGGGAAATTGTTTTAAAAACAAAATCCATCATTCATCAAAAATTTAAATGAATTTTTTCAAATATTTGCCAATTATAATACTGTTTAGCTGTGGTTCATCCAACGTTTCTAAGCCAGTCGCGCCCGAAAAATGGTTTGATTTAAAACAATTTGTCCAAAATGCGAATGCTATTTTGCCTAAAAACGCCTTATTGGAAAAGACATTGCAAGTTGGCGGCAAAACAGAAACCAAAAAAACAACTGTTGCCGATTGGAGTGCCGAATTAAGTGTTTTTGGGCAATCCGACCTCAATCGACCTGCTTGGCGCAGTAAATATCAAGTGGATACCACACACCTCGCCGTGACAAATGATACTGCCACAGCACATCAAATTCGACACCTTGCGAAAGATAAATCGTTGAAAACCAACTATTTAGTAATTCATACGAATCGAAAACAAGAGCCTATTTTCATTGAAATCCAACAAGCTCAAAATACCTTTTTTAGCGAAAGCAAACAACATTTAGTTTGGTCTTTGCAAAAAGGTTACTCGATGACGGCATATCAAAAAATGATTTTTAGTGCACCAACGGAAACCGTTTTGAGTGGCTATTTGACCCATTTTTAGGACTTTACGTAAGGGACTTTACGAACACTTACGTAAAGTCCTTAGTTGTTTTTTTTGAAAATCCGCACATAATCAACGCTAAAATGGGCAGGTAATGCCGATTCTGGCGGATTTTCATTCGGATATAAACCCATCCCAAGTATCAAAACCATTGGATTTTTAGGTATATTTTTCTTGACTTCCCGTACCAAAACGTTGTCAAAGTAGAATCGAATGGATTTTTCCGTCCATTCTAACCCATAAACATGAAAAGTTTCGGTTACATCCATGCTTTTACCATTCGGATAAGTGGGCCAAACGCGTTTTCCATCATTGATGATTTTCTGGCGGCGGGCATTCCAATAATAATTATTGGCTTGGAATTGATACGGGCGACTGCCTGTAAATTCGGCAACATCTATCTCCTGATAGGTCTCGCCCGCGCCCGTCCAAAACCAGAAGGCGGGCCAAAAGCCCAATCCTTTAGGCACTTTACACGAGATTTCGACATAACTATTGACCGACACATTTTCGGATTTGAAAACCATGCCCGCCGTATAATTATAATTTTTAAATTGTTCTTTGCGCACCGTAAATTGCATACAACTATCCTTGACGGACACATTTTCATTGCGGTAAACCGCTCCTTCTTTGTCGCGTTCTGCGACTTGTTTCCACCAAATCGCTCCGTCTAAGGTCGGTGCATTGAAATCGTCTTGGAAAATCAAAGTCCAGCCTGGGCGATACGGCATATTAATCGGCACCGTGTAATCTGCTTGCGCAATGATTTCGCCTCGCATTTTAGCCCATGCGAGCGTTGTCAGGAAGAATAATCTTCGGAATTGATGTATTTTTTGGCGTATCATGTTAAGTTATTGAATCTTTGCTCCATTTTTCCCCTTTTTTCGGCGTGACCTTCTTGATAAGCCTTATTTGTGGGAACGGTAGAACAAAAGTAATCAAAAAAATTTCTACTTTTGCACGGAAAAAAAATAAATAATGATTTTAAATATAGAAACCGCTTCTGATATCTGTTCCATCGCCCTCTCGACGACGCAGGGCGAACTCTTGGCTATCCGCGAAATCGTGGAGACCAAACAACATGCAGCCCAAATCACGCTGCTTATTCAAGCCTGTCTTCAAGAAGCAGGCGTTACCATGTCACAATTATCCGCAGTGGCTTTAAGTACGGGACCGGGTTCGTTCACGTCTTTGCGGGTGGGTGCGGCAACGGCAAAAGGAATTTGTTATGCCTTGGGGATTCCCTTGATAGCGGTCGATACATTAAAATCCTTAGCATATCAAAATTATTTTACTTTGAAAGGCAACAATATCGTCTATGGCGCGTTAATGGATGCGAGACGTATGGAAGTTTATGCATCTATGTGGCAGCCAAATGAGGCAGGCGAATTGGTGCAAATTGAACCCACACAACCTGTGATTATTGACGAAAATACATGGTTGCCTTATCGAGCAAATGAAGGAGCAAAAGGTATAATTTTGGCGTTAAGCGGTAACGGCGCGTCAAAATGCGGTCAAATCTTGACTGGAAATATTCAATTATTTCCAAACATTGTTTGTTCTGCAAAACACTTAATTCCACTGAGTGCAACCGCTTTTTTTCAGAGAAATTTTGTGAATTTTGCTTATTTTAGTCCAGATTATGGTAAAAATCCAAATATTACCATTTCTAAGAAAAATTTATGAAAAAAAAATGACAAAAAGTTTGTATCTTGAAAATAAAATTGTATTTTTGCCTTAGAATTTAAAATATTATGCGTTAAAACATCGTTCCATATTAAAAAGTTTAAAAACTTGGCACTATTTTTAATGAATATGTTTAAATTAAATTTATTTTTAAACTTAAAAGAAATCAAAGCGAGCACAAGAAAATGCTCAGGGAAAATCTTATTTTTTTCATCAAAAAAATCCATGTGATATTATGAGAAAGCAAAAGAACGAAACCGTCGTCCTTAAAAAAGGCAAAAAAGACATTGAATTGGATTACGCAGAATTGCGCAAAGCTGTCTTAGTTTTACGCGCCGTAAACCATAAATTGCGTCAACAGATCATTGATTTGTTGGAAGAAAATGAAAAAATGACGGTCACAGACTTGTACATCAAATTGCGTTTGGAACAATCCGTTGCTTCCCAACATTTAGCAATTTTGCGCCGTGCAGGAGTTGTTGCGACAGAACGCAATGGTAAATTTATTTACTACACTGTGGATAAGGATCGGTTGAATCATATCTCGCGGTTAGTCGAAGAGTTAACAGAAGTTCAGTAATTTCTGTAAAAAAACAAACGTTGTTTTGACAACCCAAAATGCCGAAAAAAATACCCTAAATTGGGTCTTTTTCGGCATTTTTCGTATTTTGTACCATATTTTTTCTTTTTTTGACCCGAAAATTTGGCAGAAATTGAAAAAAAACGCATATTTGCATTTGAAATAATTAATCATTCATTTTTATCACTAAAACAAACACTGTGTTCCTATGAGAAAAGCGAAGGTTAACATCAACAACGAGAAGTTGCAGGTGTCGTCCGATGTGTTGCGCGCGTTAGCACATCCGCTACGGATGAAGATTATCGAATTTGTGGACAAAAACAAGACAGTCAATGTCAACAAAATTTACAATACGTTGAAGCTGGAGCAATCCATTACGTCTCAACATTTGAAGATTTTGCGGGCGGCGGGGATTGTACATACGCACCGCGAAGGAAAATTCATCCACTATACCCTTGATTATCCAAAAATTGCGGTCGCGGTGAAAACCGTAGGCGTTTTTTTGGAAGCAAATGAAGTCGAGGAAGAATAACGAATTGTAACCCAACCAAACCCATGGCATGAACGTATAAGTAAAAAGTCGGAACTTCGCAAGAGGGTTCGACTTTTGCTTTTGGGTAACGACCTTCTTGCGGTGTTGTTTCTTGTAAAAACCAAGATTATGCAGGATAAAATCTTTTAAAATAAACCTATTTCTCAAAATTAGCAATTAAAAACGCAAAAGTTTTGATTTCTCAAAAAAAATCAAAACTTTTGCCTCCTTAATTCCTTTCTTTCCTTG
This sequence comes from Chitinophagales bacterium, assembly GCA_013298955.1. Lineage (GTDB taxonomy): Bacteria > Bacteroidota > Bacteroidia > Chitinophagales > Saprospiraceae > JAAFJT01. The sequence continues at coordinate 6,217 of JAAFJT010000011.1, read as the reverse complement.
ATTCTTGATTCAATCCATCAAACGAAACCATTTATGAAAAAAAGTAGTTTTATTTTTATAATTTTCAGCATTTTATTTTGTCAAAATGCTTTTGCGCAAAATGCGGATATTAACCTATTACGCAACCTCAATCCTAACGGCGATGCTGCGATGGATGGTTTTTTCAAAACCATGTCTTACGAACCTGCGGTTGGCGCGATTGCAGGCGGCATTCCCGCAGGATTGCTCCTGTGGGGATTGCATAAAAAAGATAAAGCATTGCAAAACAAAGGATTACAAATCGGAACGGCGTTTGTTTTAAATCTCGGAGCTACTTTAATCATCAAAAATGCAGTGCATCGAACGCGTCCTTATATTACGTATCCTGATTTGAATGAAAAAGCCCTTGAATCAACGGCTTCTTTTCCATCGGGTCATACATCGGTGGCTTTCCAAACGGCAACTTCCTTAACTTTGAATTATCCGCACTGGGAAGTGGCAGTGCCTGCGTATTTGTGGGCGAGTACGGTTGCGTATTCGCGGATGCACTTGGGCGTGCATTATCCGACCGACGTTTTGTGTGGTGCGTTGTTGGGTGCCGGTTCTGCTTGGTTGACTTGGAAAGTCAATCAAAAATGGCGATTACAATAAAATCATTTTATCTTTTAAAATATTAATATTCAATATTTTATGCAGCATACAGTTCAATTATCTGTTGGCAAACAAGGGAATAACTTATCCAAAGAACAACAGAAATTCAATGGTTTATTAGAAAAAATCAAGCAAATTAAACAAAATATTGTGGCGATGAGAAGCATCAATGCCCAATTTCATACGCAAGCCGCAGCCATTATCGCGCCTGCGCAACAGCAAAGTTTGGAAGCCAATCAACAATTAGTGTTAGAATTGGATAAAATCATTGCGTTTCATAAGTTGACCAAAAAGCAATATCAGAAATTTTGTTCGATTATGAAAGCCGAATTGGAAGATTTAATCCAACGCAGTGCGCCTAAAGAAAAAGCCGAGTTTAAGATTTTGTTTGAAAAATATGCAAATGTTTCTTTTGAAGTGTATGAGCAACAACAATTGTCTCAAATTGATGGTGTAGCGGGCGATATGTTGGAGTACATGTTTGGTTTTGACATCAAAGGTTTTTCGGAATTTGCCAATGACCCCGAAAAAATGCAGGCATTTATCCAAGAAAAAATGCGCGAACAGCAAGAACAGCAAGAACAGCAACAAGCGGCTCAACAAGCGCGCAAAGAAAGAATCGCTGAAAAGCCAAAAACGGCGGCGCAACTCAAAAAAGAGGCTGCCGAAAAGGAGATGAGTAAGACGACGAAACAAATTTATATGGATTTGGTCAAGAATTTTCATCCCGACCAAGAACAAGATGAAAAGGAAATCTTGCGCAAAACGGCGATTATGCAAGAAGTTGTGGCGGCGTATCAAGAAGATAATTTCATCAAATTGTTGGAATTGCAGATGACTTTGCTCGAAAATCGGGAAAATTCATTGAGCAAATTGGATGATAAACAATTGAAACATTTTACGAAAGTGTTGCAAGAGCAATATCGGGTTTTGCGCGAGGAATATGAAGCAGTGAGTCCGAATCCGTCGAATAATCCGTATTATGAGTTGTTTGCAGAAGAAGAATGGGTTCGGAAAATCAAATTGGAACGCGCTGTGGCAAGTATCAAGCAGCAAACGGAGCAATATGTCAATACCATCGAAGCCATTCAAACCATTGACGGCTTGAAAAAATTTGTCAAACAATTTCAATTGCCTGAAATGGGGATGGATTTTTTTAATTTTTAAACACATAGTTCACATAGGAAGACATAGGACACATAGGACACATAGCACAGTGCGTATTCCAACAAAAAAAACGATGTGAGCTATGTGTCCTATGTGTCCTATGTCTTCCTATGTGAACTATGTGTTTAAAAAAAATTATGTGTTTTTACAAGCGTTTCATAAAAGTCGCATCTGCGGGTTGTAATTGCCAGAAACCTTCGCGCACTTGATGTCGCACCATTAACCCTTCTATCCGCATCCGCGTACCAAAAACAATTTTTTTAAAAAGACGATACCGTTTTTTATCTTTTTTGTCTTTGTAACTACTGCATTTGACTTGCACATAGCGTTGTTTATTGAGCAAAGCGTTGTTGGGCATAAAATTTTCACCCGAAATCTTCATATTTTCTACAAAAACACTGAAAAACGCATTGCCTTCTTTATCATATATCGGTGCTTTACTCACGACTCGACCCGTAATATTGACCAATTGTTTGTTCAAGGTGTCTAATAATCGAATCGGTGTTCTTAATAATTCACTTAAATCTTGGTCAGAATACAGGATTCTATCCGCAGGCGGATTCGTCCGCAGGGAACGCAACAGCTTTTCTTGCCAACGCATGCCCCCATTCGCGGTATCCAACTCCACTTGCCAAGCCGCATGTCCTTTTTTCAATCGCTCATTAATCACATATTTTCCAAAAAAACGCCCATTGATTTTCACAATCATCCATTCAGGCTTCCATTGTCCTTTACTTGGAATGTCTTTTTCTTCAATCGCCCCTAAAACATTGTTCGCCCATTCTGCCAACGGATTGTATTCCGTCAATAATTTGGTTTCATGCCCGCGTTCACTCGCAATCATCAACTCAATGCTGCCTCTATGACAATATAATTCGGTTTGATGCTTTTCCATCGCTATCATCAACCCTTCCATCGCTTCTTTTTCAGCTTAAAAACGTCCAAAAAAGGCTTATGCGTAATGTCATCTTGAATAAATTCGGTGTTTGTTGAGTAGTTTTGTTACGGATTTTTTTTAACAGATGGCGGTATATTGTTGACAGATTACTCCTCAACATTATATACACTTAAATTTTAATGCCAAAAGACTTTTTAAATAAAAAAAAATTAAGATACTTACGGAACGGTAGGTTAAAATAAGCCAACGGTTGCATTCCATGAGCGTTCGTTTTTTTTGCTATACGTTTGATACGTTTAAAACTCAAAATTAATACAGTTGCTACGATTTTTCAGCAATACAACAAAAAAAAATGAATATTTTTTATAAAAATTCATTTAAAAAAAGTGGTGTTTCACCGAATTGTATGGTAAATATTGGATAAAAATAATCAATTATTTCAAATTGCACCCAAAATTATCAAAAATAGATGGCAAAGTCGTAGTTTCGCCCCGAGATTAATTATCAATTCATTTCAAACAAAAAGAAAATGATTCAAATTTTGGTTAATGACGGCATCGAAGCCGATGGCAAATTGCTATTGGAAGGTGCTGGTTTTACGGTGGATACGAATAAAATTCCACAAGAAGATTTAATGCAGCGTTTGCCTGCGTATGACGCGATTATCGTTCGGAGTGCGACGCAAGTGCGCCGCGATTTGATAGATGCTTGCCCGAATCTTAAAATCATTGCACGCGGTGGAGTCGGGTTGGATAATATTGATGTCGCTTATGCGAAATCCAAAGGCATTCAAATCATTAATACGCCTGCGGCATCGTCTGCATCGGTGGCGGAATTGGCAATGGCGCATACGTTGAGTTTGGCGCGTTTCCTCCAAAATGGCAATCGGGATATGGCAACAGGCGATTTTAAAAAATTGAAATCGGCGTATGCTGCGGGTGTACAATTGCGCGGCAAGACGTTTGGGATTGTCGGTTTCGGTCGGATTGGGCAGGAATTGGCGCGTTTGGCATTAGGAATGGGCATGAAAGTCGTTGCTTCCGACCCGATGATTGCTGAAACCAACTTATATTTGGATATTGCAGGTTTAACCGAAGCGGTTGCCGTTACGATTAAAACCACTTCTTTTGAAAATGTATTGAAACAAGCGGATTTTGTTTCCTTGCATGTGCCGAATTTAGGTAAACCGTTGGTCGGTGCGGCTGAATTGGCGATGATGAAAAAAGGAGCGTTTTTAATCAATTGCGCACGCGGTGGTGTGGTTGATGAAAGTGCCTTGTTGGAATCGTTGAATGCAGGTCATTTGGGCGGCGCAGGCTTGGATACCTTTGTGGGTGAACCCAAACCCCGTTTAGAATTGTTGAATCATCCAAAAATCTCGGTTTCGCCACACATCGGCGCGGCAACAACGCAGGCACAAGCGAACATCGGTAAAGAATTGGGAGATAAAATCATCGCATATTTTGCAACGAAGAAAGTGGTTGCTTAAAATACAAAGGTAGTCCGTATCCAAAATCCCGAAGGGATGACACTTGGACAACTCAAACGACAACCCGCCCCCTTGAATCCTGAAGGGAGGACACTTGGGTAACACATGCCAAGTATCATCCCTTCAGGATTCAAGGGGCGGGTAATTCAAGTTACCAAAGTGTCATCCCTTTGGGATTTTTGATGGGTACAAGTGGGACGGCTTACACCTCTAAATTAAAAATTTAAATCAAAATGAAAGAGCAAAAACAGAATTTTATTCGGAAAATCCAAATCAAAAATTACAAAAGCATCAAAGGGTTGGGGAGCATCCGCAAAACGATTCAGAGGCACTTATCCATTTGTTAAAACCATAACTTTGTAAAGGCATTGAATTGACGCTCATTGTCAAGCATATGCGGGGCAGCCAATTAGATGGCACAAAATTTTTAAAACAATTGGTTAAGGAATTTGTAAATGAAGACCTGGATAAAGTGATTTTTGTGCGGGATGCGGATGAAATCGTTTCAGATGAAATCATTGAAAAAAAGCACCAACGCGGTGTTTACGAAGAACGAGATGCACCCGAAATTTTTGCTCATTTGGCATCTTTGATTTTTAAACAGCATCTGCTGCATAAGTTATTGATTTTTTTAACACATAGTTCACATAGGGGACATAGGACACATAGGGGCTCGTATCTGTATCAAAATATTTGCACATTTTTGAACAAACTTACACAATTTAAGCATTTTTTGCTTAAATTGTATAAGTTTGTTCAAAAAATGACAGAAAAATGACACAAGGAATGCAACGAATACCTTAAACAATTGTACCTTGTGGGCAAATTCTAGGTATGAAATCTATAAAAATTCGATTAGAATTCAATAATAAGCAGCAAACGAATGCGTTACAACATTGTGGCGTAGCTCGTCATGCTTGGAATTGGGGGCTATCGGTTTGCAAAACGGCATTAGAACGCAAAGAAAAATGCCCGTCCGCAATAGATTTGCATAAAAAATTGGTGGCGGAAGTCAAAAATGAAAATCCGTGGTACTATGACGTATCGAAATGCGCTCCTCAACAAGCCTTGCGCGACTTAAACACAGCCTTTACACGTTGTTTCAAAAAGGTGTCTAAATTTCCAAAATTTAAAAAACGAGGTCAAAAAGATAGTTTTTACACAGAGGGAGCCATCAAGGTGAATGAAGACCTCATCAAATTACCTCGATTTGGGTGGGTAAAAATGAGTGAACAAGTAGGCTCTATTTCAATAAAAAATTGCGTAGTGAGTCGTACCGCAAATGAATGGTTTGTGGCGTTTAAAGTACCTTTTACATCAATGCCAACCGTTAAAAAAAGCCCTGTTGTAGGTGTTGATTTGGGTATCAAAACGTTGGCAACGTTGAGTGATGGACAAACCGTTGAAAATAAACGTGCTTATAAAAAGTACAAAAGAAAATTGAAATTAGCCCAACGGCAAGTCAGTAAAAAATTCAAAAAAGGACAAAAACAAAGTAAAAATTACAAAAAAGCAGCTTTAATAGTAGCAAAAATTCACCAAAAGGTGGCAAATGTGCGCAAAGATGCCTTACACAAATTGACGACCTATCTCAGCAAGAACCACGCTGAGGTGGTGATTGAGGATTTGAATGTGAAGGGCATGAGCCAAAATCACAAATTGGCAAGCGCAATCTTGGATGGCGGTTTTTATGAGTTCAAGCGGCAATTAACCTACAAATGCGCTTGGTATGGCTCGATATTGACGGTTGTACCACGCTTTTATCCCAGTTCCAAAACCTGCTCCAATTGTCAAAATGTCAAATCTGATTTGACATTGAAAGCGAGAATTTACCATTGTGATTGTTGTGGATACACCATAGACCGCGACCTCAATGCTGCCATTAACTTAAAATCAAAAGCGGTGAGTTACACCGTTTCCAATGCCTGTGGAGGGGTGAACAAACCAAAAGTCGAAAGACCGAGGACTCCGATGAAGCAGGAAACAAACAGCGGATTTGCCAATGTGTAAGTTTGTGTAAGTTTTGTATAACG
>JAAFJT010000108.1 GCA_013298955.1 Chitinophagales bacterium | reverse complement strand
TGGAACGCGGATGACGCGGATGGGGCGAATTTTCACGGATTTTTTTATTTTATACTTTGTGCCGAGTGGTTTTGGATATAATTGGAACGCGGATGACGCGGATGGGGCGAATTTTCACGGATTTTTTTATTTTATACTTTGTGCCGAGTGGTTTTGGATATAATTGGAACGCGGATGACGCGGATGGGGCGAATTTTCACGGATTTTTTTATTTTATACTTTGTGCCGAGTGGTTTTGGATATAATTGGAACGCGGATGACGCGGATGGGGCGAATTTTCACGGATTTTTTATTTTATGAAAAATCCGTGAAAATTCGCCCTATCCGCGTCATCCGCGTTCCAATTTATCACATGCCATTTCAACGAATTGGTTTCAAAAAGCAAGGGCTGCTGCTCAATTGAATTTTATTGGGTTTGCTATGAACGCTTTTTTGAGTTGATGTATAATTCCAATCTTTTATTTCTAATCGATTGATTTTCAAGGATAATGGAAAAGAATATTCCCATTTTGCCATTTCGGAACGGTCGATATTGGTTTTTGCCCAGAGGCAATATAAATACGTTCCATCTTTACATTTGAACGCGCCGCCATCTACTTGATTGGGCAAATTCAATTTTTGAGTCTGAACACTGTCAAAAACACTGCCCGTCAACAAGATAGATGCCGTTTTATAGGCGATGCCCGCAGGCGTTAATTTGCTGGAATAAGGCGTTTTGCCTTCCAATTTCTCATATAAACCCATTTTATCAAACTCATTTCGCGCCTCTTTATCCTCTTTCAATTCCCCTAAGGAATAAACATATAATTGATCTACCTCATTTTTCATACATTGAATCGCGGCTTTGACCAAAAAATGAGCTTGAGCTTGCGGCGTTCCCATAAATTCGCCAAATTCTTTACAGGGAATATTGGATTCGGTAATGATAAATCGCTTTTTAGGATATTTTTTGCCTTCAAAACCATGCTTTTTTAAAACCACTTCAAATTCCTTTTTCAACCGAATCACACCCGCAGCCGCCCTATCCGAATGCCGAAAATGCACAAAACCTTGTTTGGCATTGCTCCATTCGCGGACACTGTTGTCAATATGCGGATAGGTGTGGTAACTCAACACATCAAAATACGCCCCTCCCTTATTCGGATACGCCAAAGTCGTTTTGCCCGCATCCGGATTATCGGTTTGGCGCAAAATCCCATCTAAAAAACTCGGAAAACCAATGCCACCCACCGCCACATACGATTTCGGATACAACGATTTTATCACTTCGTAACTAATCCGCAACATGCGAATATAATGTTGAATCGGCGCGTGTATCGAATAATCGCAAGGCGCAGGGTCTTCACTCCACCAAGAACCCTTTTTATCGGGCGGCAACATATTGTTATAATTAAAAGCATAATCAGGTTCATTCCAAATTTCCCAAAAACGAACTTGTTGCCCATAATTTTTCACCGTTTTATACACGTATAACGCATAATAATTTTTATCATTCACAGGCGTACCGTTTTCGCCTTTATCCCAAATCGGTTCATACATATTTGCGTATAACGCAGAGGTATCTTTGCCACAATACACCGTTTTATCCCGATATTGCGCTGGCGGATAGCCAATGAAACAAACATTTTCACTCATACCTAATTTTTCATAATGTTTAAAGGCTTGAATGCGAATATCATAACCCCATTCTTCCGCAAAATACCCAAACATTGCAGGACGCAAAGACGTGATGCCCGCACCAGCGACTTTCAAGGCAGGATTGCCCGCCGCAATATCCGCCAATTGTTCATCGGTGTAAGGTGCGTAATAACCCATATTCGCACCAAACCGAAAACCACCTTTGTATTCAGGCACGATTTGCAACGCATTTTTGGAAGGCGATTGCGCTAAAAGATTTGAATGCAGGATTATCAAAATAAAATTTTGTAAAAGACAAATAAATCTGTTCATGTATTGTTTTTTCAATAAAAACTTTATAAAAATTTTAAATATCTATTTAGGTACCGTTTTTACAAAACAGCTATGAACTAATTGAACTTAAAATATGTTGTAACCATTGCTATAAACGATGAATTTTTATTGTCTCTCATGTGTCATCACCCGACTTTGAGGGATTTTTTTTTGAATCAAGCATATGAGGGCTTTAAGTCCACTTAAACCGACCTGAAAGGGCAGTTTCCGCTTTAAAAAAATTTCGCCATAGGATGCGCATGATTTCAAAGATTGTAAGGATTTTTAGAGTGATAGGTTGCGTTCTTTCACCTCAAATATCCTTAAAATCCTTCAACTCATATGCATCTTATTTCGACCGATTTCCAAAGCGGAAATTGCTCAATCAGCTCTTTATAACAAATATTATCAGTATAATTCTTTCGATTTATTCCATCATCATCTCCAATAAAATATCTGCCACATCTTCCGCGCTTGGTTTTACAAAATAATCACCATTGGATCCATAAGGGGTTCGATTCGCTTTGGCGGTCAAAGTGCGCGGTTTTGTATCCAAATATTGGTATCCACTTTGGTTTTCCAACACTTCTTGCATCATGTAAGCTGTTGCACCTCCCGGAACGTCCTCATCCAAAAATAAAACCCGATTGGTTTTTTTCAACGATTCAACGATAACATGTTCTAAATCAAAAGGTAACAAGGTTTGAATATCTATCAATTCAACGGAAAGCCCCTGTTTTGCAACCAAATCCATTGCTTCTTGCGCAATCCGAACACAGGAACCATACGTCACCAACGTAACATCTGTACCTACCTGCATCACTTCGGGAACGCCTAATGGAACGGTAAACAAACCAATATTATCAGGCAACTGTTCTTTCAACCGATAACCATTCAGACATTCGACCACAATACCAGGGTCGTCTGATAATAACAATGTTTTATACATGCCTGCGGCTTGGGTCATATTACGTGGAACACAAATATAAATACCTCTTAATGCGTGAATCATCATGCCCATAGGCGAACCCGAATGCCAAATGCCTTCCAATCGATGTCCGCGAGACCGAATAATCGCCGGAGCCTGTTGAATCCCATTCGTGCGATACCGCAACGTTGCCAAATCATCTGACAAGGGTTCTAAACCGTATAATAAATAATCCAAATATTGAATCTCTGCAATCGGACGCAACCCGCGCATCGCCATCCCAATCGCTTGTCCCATAATCGTCCATTCTCGAATCCCTGTATCAAAAACGCGATTCGCTCCATATTTGGCTTGCAAACCCATAAAACCTTGATTCACATCTCCAATCTGACCCACATCTTCCCCAAAAGCAACCACGCGCGGGTCTGATTCAATGATTTTGTCAAAAAAGGTATTAATAATTTCATAACCATTTTTCCAAACACTCCTTTCCGTAAAAATCGGTGGTACGATTGGAATATTCAACGCTGCCTGCGCCGACGAACTGTATAAATGCGTCGTATAATACTGCGCTCCCGCCCTTCTGATATTTGCCACCCAATTTGACAACGCAATGGCACTTAATAACGTTTGGTTTTGAAAATGATATAATAATTGTCTCGCGTTTTTCAATAAATCGCACATAAGAGGTTCGTACATGCGTTGTAACACTTGTATCGCATTTTCAATGCGTTCCGTTTGTTGCGGAAAATCATTCAATACATCCTTATAAACCTGAATCAAATTCTCTTTCGCCTGTTCAATCGGTTCGGAATACGCAATCCAAGCGCGCGCCCGTGCCAATTTGATATGCTGCTTTGCTTCTTGCTCAATGGCAAGCAACTCTGTTTCCGTCGCAATACCTGAGTGGAGCATCCATTCACGCATGCGTTTGATGCAATCATGGTCTTTTTCCCACTCCAAACGCGCTTTATCCTTGTAACGCTCATGCGAACCAGAGGTCGAATGCCCTTGCGTTTGTGTTAATTCTTTAATGTGTAAAACCGCAGGACGGTGTGTTCTGCGCATTTTTTCAGCCGCTTTTTGATACAATTCGCATAAAGCAGGATAATCCCATCCATTACACACATATAAATCAATGCCATTTGTGCCTTCTTCTGCCTCAAAACCTTTTAGCACTGCCGAAATATTCCCTTTTATCGTCTGCAACGTTGTCGGAACGGAAATCCCATATCCATCATCCCAAATCGAAACAGACATTGGAATCTGCATCACGCCCGCCGCATTGATAGCTTCCCAAAATACGCCCTCAGACGTACTTGCATCGCCAATCGTCACATAACAAATTTCGTTACCCAGCTCCGAAAAGCGATTTTCACCTTGTAAAACACTACTTTCCCGATATTTTTTAGACGCTAACGCCAATCCAACAGCCCTTGCCATCTGCCCACCTGTACAAGAAATATCCGAAGCGGTATTATATAAAGATTTGTGTTTCAACCAATTACCTAATTTATCTATCATTGGCGTTGCAAAATGAGAAGTCATTTGGCGACCACCACTAAAAACATCATTTTCATTATCCGAATACAGTTGTGCAAAAAACTGTTCGGGCGTACAAATTCCAACTGCCATCATCCAGGTTTGGTCTCGATAATAGCCTGACCGCCAATCGCCTTTGCGAAAAGCCCGCGCCATTGCCACTTGCGGCACTTCTTTTCCGTCGCCGGAGATACCAAATTTGCCTTTCCCTGTCAAGACCTCTCGACGCGTCATCAAGCTAAGTTCTCGACTTGTGACACAAATTTTATAATCATTTAAAATATCTTGTGGTGAAAGGGCGTTGAACGAGTCGCTGAATGCAACAGTATGTGCGTCGGCGTTGGATGGTAATGTCAAATTTTCTGTCAAATTTTCAGACATGATTGAATTAACGAATTTGATTCCTTGATTTTTGGTATGATAGCTTTTATTAATTTCGTTTCTGGGGTGACACGATGCAATTGGACACGTCCCAATTAGAACGCAATGGTTTTATCGCGCAAAGGTACTAAAAGCCAAGAACAATTAGTAAAACGTTTTTTTGCCTCAAAAGTTGAAAATAGTTTTAAGACACGTACAAGGATTTGATAAAATTATTTTTTTATAAATAGCATTTATAAAAACAAAATATTTTAAATTTGTCCTATCATTCGTTTTTCTAAACGATTGTACTGTTTGGACTATAAGGTGGGGCAATCGGCAACAGCGTTTTAGACTTTGTTTTAAACCTCATTTTTAGGTTTTTGGCTTAAAAATGGTTGCCGAAGCCCTCTTTTGTGTGATTTTAAGCCTATTATAACTGTAATTTTTTTTTATAATCTATTTGCATGACTTATTCGATTCCTTTTCCATCTCAAGAAAAATGGAAGGCTTTTTTTAAAAGAAATTGGTTTTATGTTGCGTTTGTTGCTTTGATTTTTATTTCTTTTTGGAAAAAATGTCGTACGACGGACAAGACGCAGGCACAACCCTCCTTTACAGCAACGGATGTGCCTACTGAAAGAGCTGCGTCTTCTAAAAAGGCGGCTCAAAAACCGAAGTCCACCCTTGCAACCCCGCCAAAAGGAGTAGAAAAACAGACTGAATTACCTTTGAGCATTGGTGCAGTGGCAGATAATGTGTTTACCAAACGGAAACCTATAACAGATTTTGTAAAACCCGACCCAGTAGCTGTGAAAATATACCTTGAAAAATATCGGTCTGTGGCGGTTCAGGAGCATAAAAAATATGGTTTGCCCTTGTCTATTTTATTGGGCAGCGCGATTCGGCAGAGTTTTGCGGGCAAACGGGATATTGCATTGATGGGCAACAATCATTTTGGCATGTTGTGTACAGGGGACTGGGTTGGGCTGCGCGTTTCGGTGGCAGGGCGTTGTTATCGCAGCTATGAGTCGGTTTGGGCAAGTTTTCGAGACCATAGCTTGTATTTAAAGCAAACGCAATTCGCTCATTTAAATAAATTGAATAAAACAGATTATAAAATGTGGGCAATGGGTTTGGAAAATGCAGGTTATCCTGAAATGACTGCGAGTGATTTAATTGACATTATAGAGACTTATCATTTAAATTAAAAAAGGCTTTCAAAAATTCGATAATATGGTTTTTGAAAATCTATTAAAAACTGATTTTCAAAAGATTACTCACGATAAATGCAATAAATACCGCCTTGTTTCCACTAAATCAATTAACACATAGTACACATAGGTTTCATAGGACACATAGGTTGCATAGGTTGCATAGTACACATAGGGGCAATTTTTCTTAATATAACCCAAGTTGCGCGGTAGGCGGCTTCGCCGCCGAAAAGAGGGAGATGGGGACGGGTGTGTTGTTTTTTGGAATGGGGCAAAGCCCCATTCCAAAAAACAACACACACCCGTCTCCGGCAAGTCTTTTTCTGCCCAAAACGGTTTTACCGCACAACTTAGGTTATATTAAGAAAAATTGCCCCTATGTGTCCTATGTGTCCTATGAAACCTATGTGCTTTATGTGTTTTAAAATTCGGACAAATGTTTGAATACCAAATGCGTTGGCAAACCCATAATCGTCGAATAAATGCCTTCTATTTTTTTAATTTTGGCATGACCAATCCATTCTTGAATCCCATACGCGCCTGCTTTATCGAACGGTTTTGCGGTGCGAATATAAAAATCAATTTCGGCATCACTCAATTCATCCAAATAAACATTGGCATTATCTGAAAAAACAACTTTTTTATTTTTAGAAAGCAGGCAAACACCTGTAATCACTTGGTGCATCCGACCTGACAACGTGCGAATAATCTGAAAAGCATCCTCATAATCCGTCGGTTTTCCAAAAATGACTCCATCCAAGATGACAATCGTATCCGCAGCCAATAAAATTTCGTCATTTTTCAACCAATTCCTACCTGCTTCTGCTTTTTTATTGGCTAAAAAGGCGGCGGCATCTTGTACAGGCATGCCTTCAGGAATCGTTTCATCAGAATCGGTGGGGCGCACCGTCACATTTGAAAACCCCAATTCCCGCATCAATTGCAGTCGGCGCGGCGATTGAGATGCCAGTAGAATAGGATGTTGTAATAATTTCATATTTGTAATTACTTGATTTTCAAATATTTGTAATTTTTAAAATGATGTATATAACACCGCTTGGAGGGTTTCAAACCCTCCAAGCGGTTACGAAGTGGTTACGAAGCGGTTACGAAGCGGTTACGAAGCGGTTACGAAGTGGTTACGAAGCGGTTACGATATGAAATAATTACAAAGCAGATTTTTCCAATGCTTGTCGAATATCCGCAATAATATCGTCAATATGCTCCAAACCAACTGAAATCCGCACCATACCATCTGTAATCCCAACTGCTAATCTTTCGGATTCTTTCAATTTGGAATGCGTTGTGGATGCAGGATGGGTTGCAATTGTGCGCGTATCGCCCAAATTTGGTGATAAGGAACACATTTTCAACGCATCTAAGAATTTTTTACCTTGTTCTAATCCGCCTTTGACTTCAAAAGTGACAATCCCACCGCCTGCTTTCATTTGCTTTTTCGCTAATGCGTATTGCGGATGAGAGGGCAAAAATGGATATAAAGCGCGGTGTACCTGTGCTTGCGTTTCTAAGAAAGTCGCTAATTTTAAGGCATTATCACAATGTCTTTCCATACGTAAAGCAAAGGTTTCCAAACTTTTAGATAAAACCCAAGCATTGAAAGCCGACATTGCGGGACCTGTATGCCGAATGAAAAAACGAATTTCTTCCATCAAATCGGCTCGACCCACCACAATACCACCTAAAACGCGCCCTTGACCATCCATATATTTGGTGGCAGAATGCACGATTAAATCCGCGCCATATTTACTCGGTTGTTGAAGGTAAGGTGTTGCAAAACAATTATCAATATTGAAAATCAAATGATGTTTTTTGCAAAAAGCACCCGCTTTTTCCAAATCCACTAATGCCAAACCGGGATTAGAAGGGGATTCTAAAACCAACATTTTGGTTGTTGGTTTCAAGGATTTATGCCAATTGCTCACATCCGTTGGTTCGACATAATCGGATGTTATGCCCCATTTGGGTAAAATTTGGGTCAAAATCTGGTGAGTAGAGCCAAAAACCGCCCGAGATGCCAAAATATGATCGCCCGCAGCCACAAAGGGCGCGATACTCGCAAAAACCGCCGCCATACCCGAAGCCGTAGCAATCCCATCTTCGGCATGCTCCATTTGACACACTTTGTTGATAAATTCAGCCGTATTCGGATTGGAATACCGCGAATATAAATCACCTTCGATTTCGCCCGCGAACATAGCACGCATTTGTTCCGCATCCGAAAAGGTAAAACTCGACGTTAAAAACATCGGAACGCTGTGTTCCCGATAGTCTGTGCGGGGCAATTGACTGCGAATTGCTTCCGTTTCAAATTTCTTTTTATCTGACATATTTATATTGGTTTGTAAATTTTTTAGAAATCGTTAAGTTGGGTATAATTGGAACGCGGATGACGCGGATTGGGCGGATTTTCACGGATTTTGTTATTTTATGTAAAATTTTATTTTTACAAATTACAAATTTTGTATAAAATAAAAAATCTGTGAAAATTCGCCCAATCCGCGTCATCCGCGTTCCAATTGTACCACACCGTTAATGAGATTCGCCATTGACAGAGAACGTTCCCGTGATTTTCGCTGTTTTTTCCAACATTTTTATCACCGAACAATATTTTTCCATTGAAAGTTGTACCGCCGCCGCCGCTTTTTCCATTTTCACCTTGCCTGTAATCGCAAAATGTACTTGAATCTGCGTGAAAACTTTTGGCACTTGTTCATCAGCGCGTTGACCTTCGACGGTCACATCGACGGATTGAGGTTGTTGTCGTTGTTTTTTCAAAATATCAATCACGTCAATCGTGCTGCAACCGCCCAAAGCGGCTAAAACCACTTCCATCGGACGCATTCCCTTACTATTCGCGCCCACTTCTGGCATTGAATCCATGACAAAAGAATGACCGCTTTCATTGGTGACTTGCATTCCAAAACGGTCGTCTAAACGTTTTAAGGTAACTTTCATTTTAATATGATTTGTTGATAATTGGATTTTTATGAAACAAACAACTTTCCGAAAAATTCGGAAAGAGCAAGATGATTTCTTAATTTGTCGAAAATATTTAGAATATTATTTTATTTTTACGAATATTTTAAAAATAAAAATTTTGTATTCCGAAATATTCTAAGTACTTTATTTTGATTTCAAGAAACAGATAACTTACCTTTGTAGCACTAAAACGATAGGGCGTAAAAAAGCGACAAAGTTCTTAAAAAAATCGTCTAAAAAGTCGTTTTGAAGGATGTAAAAAAAAAAACGATATTTTTTTTTGGAAAATATGCACACCCTATATTAATTATTCACTAATTTCACATTGCAAAAGAATTTTAATTTGAAAACGGAACAAAAAAAGAGCATGAAATTTTCTTACTTCCGACAAGCATTGGCTTTCGTAAGCCTATTTTTAGCGTGTCAAAGTCTCCATGCACAAGTGGAAATTAAAGGTAAAGTATTGGATGCCAATACGGGCGAATCTCTCCCGTTTGTAAACATTGTGGAAAAAGGCACTACGAATGGCGTTCAAAGTGATTATGATGGTGCTTTCCTTTTGAAAGTAGCGAAATTACCTGTGACCGTAGTGGCTTCTTTGATGGGTTACGAATCGCAAGATGTGGAAGTTACTTCTACGGCTAAACTATTGAGTATCAAATTGGGCGATAAAGTGATTTTATTAGGCGACGGCAAAGTGGTCGAAGTGATAGGACAGCGGATTACGGAAAAGGCAAAAGCGGCTCAATTTACCGTCGAAAGTATGGATAAATTGGCTATTAAACAAACCGCTTCCGTGAGTTTTTATGAAGGGATGAGTGCGCTCAAAGGGGTGGATGCAACGACGGCGAGTATTGGTTTTACCATCATTAACACCCGTGGTTTTAACTCTACAAATCCGGTGAGGTCATTACAAATCATTGATGGCGTTGATAATCAAGCTCCCGGTTTAAACTTTTCATTGGGCAACTTCTTGGGTTCTTCGGAATTAGACGTGTTGAAAGCCGATTTGATTGTGGGTGCGAGTTCTGCATTTTACGGACCGAATGCGTTCAATGGTGTTTTGTCGATGGAAACCAAAAATCCCTTTTTCGTAAAAGGATT
The DNA here is from genome assembly GCA_013298955.1 of Chitinophagales bacterium. Taxonomy (GTDB): domain Bacteria; phylum Bacteroidota; class Bacteroidia; order Chitinophagales; family Saprospiraceae; genus JAAFJT01. The sequence goes on along the minus strand of JAAFJT010000108.1, from coordinate 2,336 downwards.
GTCGGCACAAGTGAAAGTAGGCGAGAGGGCTTTGAATGAAGTGGCTTTTCGTTATGCAGATGCGTTTAAAAACAAATCTGGACATGATGCCTTTGCATTTAAATTGAATATGTATTTTTTGAAAGCATACGATTGGGTTGCAGACAATTATGACCCTGTGAGCAATACGAATACAGGCAGAAGTAATCCGGGACGGTATGATGCGGTCAATCGATACGGTGATGAGCGCGACGCAACCTACGATTATTCGGATAACACCAAACCTTGGACGTATATTGGAGTGGGTCAATTCCATCGATATGGTTATGATGAAGTCGATTTAGTGGATTACAATACGCGCAATATCAAGGCAAATGCAGCCTTTCACTTTCGATTGAACCCTGCTGAACAAGAAAATTCACCTGAATTAATCGTTTCTTCCAATTTCGGGAGTGGTACAACCGTCTATCAAGGTGATAATCGATTTAGTTTAAAAAATATTTTGTTTTTCCAAAATCGCTTGGAATTGCGCAAGCGTGATAAATATTTTTTGCGTTTATACAACACGAGTGAAGATGCAGGCGATTCCTATGACCCGTATTTTACGGCTCTGAAATTACAAAGTCGTTATAAAAACAATTCTTCTTGGCGGGATGATTACCTCAAATACTATGCGCAAAAGATAGATGGGGAAGCCAATGCGTTAGGCTATCCTGAGTTAGAGGTGCGCCCGCTTCCAACGCCCCCTTTCTTTCAAGTTTTTTTTGACCAAGCAAAAGCCTCTAATTGGTTGCAAACCCATCAAGAATGGCTTTTTCAAGCACATCAACGTGCTTTCAATGCTGCAAATCTAACCACTGATGGCAAAGATACCTACCTTAAAGCAGGTACACAGGCTTATGCAGATGAATTTGCCCGCATCACAGGTTCTCAAAGAAAAGATGGTGGTACGAAGTTTTACGATAAATCTGCCCTCTATCATGCACACGGCGAGTATCATTTTCAACCAACTTGGTTGAATGATTGGGCGGTAGGAGCCAATACGCGGATGTACACGCCTATCTCTAATGGTTCGATTTTCATTGATACGAATAATCGGAAAATTACCAATTTTGAATACGGGCTTTATACAGGGATTGAAAAGAAGTTTTCAGATGATAAATTCAAATTCAATGCAACCGTGCGGATGGATAAAAATCAAAATTTTGAATATTTATTTTCTCCTGCGGCATCTTTGGTTTGGAAACCAGATAGTTTGAATTTTGTTCGGTTGAGTTTCTCCTCTGCGATTCGGAATCCGACCTTGAATGACCAATATTTGCATTTGAATGTCGGTCGGGCTGTGTTGGCTGGGAATATTGAAGGTTTTGTAGGTTTAATTGATACGAGTAGTTTTGGCGATTATCTGAGACGCGGAAGTGTGAATTACATCCGTCGCTTTGATGTTGCACCGATTCGCCCTGAAAAGGTAAAATCATTAGAATTGGGCTATAGAACGACCTTGTTTGGCAATACGTTCTTGGATATGAGTTATTATTTCAGTTATTACAAAGATTTCATTGGTTACAAAGTGGGTCTTACGGCTAATTTTGATAATTTGGGTTTTCCGAGCAATATACAAGGCTATCGAGTTGCTGCAAATGCTACCAGTACGGTTACGACACAAGGTTTTTCGATTGGTGCCAACCATTATTTTGCCAAATACTACCAAGTGGCGGGCAATTATTCATGGAATGTCTTGAATACGAAAACGGATGACCCGATTATTCCAGCATTTAACACGCCAACGCATAAATTTAACCTCAGTGTTTCGGGACGGAATGTAGAAATCGGTCGTATCAAAAATTTGGGTTTCAACATCAATTATAAATGGATTCAAGGTTTTGAATTTCAAGGTTCACCGCAATTTTCGGGTTCGATTCCAACTTATGATTTGTTGGATGGTCAAATTAATTACTATTTTCCAAAAGCGAATACCACTTTAAAAGTGGGTGCATCGAATATGTTGAATAAACAGCAATTCCAAACGTATGGCGGTCCGCGCATCGGACGGATGGCGTATATCTCTATGGTGTATGATTGGATTAAAAAATAACCCATACGTGCGTCAAGTTTCAAACTTGACGCACGTTCAGTTGCTGATTTTCAATCATTTACATTCGGATAGTTTATTTCTCAGCAATTTCCGTTTTGGAAAATTTTTGAAATAGGATGCGTATGATTTTAAGGATTTTCTTAGATGAAAAGTGCTTAAAATTTTTGAAATAGGATGCGTATGATTTTAAGGATTTTAAGGACTTTCTTAGATGAAAAGTGCTTAAAATTTTTGAAATAGGATGCGTATGATTTTAAGGATT
>JAAFJT010000109.1 GCA_013298955.1 Chitinophagales bacterium | reverse complement strand
CGCGTTTTAGTGGTTTCTTCAAAAATATGTTTTTTGTTTTGTAAATTTTGAGCATATTCTTTGGAAACGGTAAACGGTTTATTATAAAATTTCATCTCAAATAAATGAATCGTCTGGTCATTTCGGTCTAAAACGAGGTCAATTTGCGTTCCTTTTTCAGTTTTAGTACCTTTTTTCAGAAAAGAAGACGCTAAAGAATAAACGCCGCCAATACTCAACGCTTTTTTGATTTGAGCCAAATGTTTGATGCAAATGCCTTCAAAAGCATAACCACTCCATATTTTATAATCTTGCGTTTGGCTCAATAATTCCCAAGTACCCGATTCTGTATAAGATTGATTTTCAATGAATTGCAAATAAAAAAGGGTATATTCATCGGTTAATCGGTATAATTCACCTTTTGTTTTTTTGCCAAAAGGGGAATACGCGTCAATAAAACCAGATTGTTGAAGTTCTTCTAAAACATTCGTTAACGTACCTCCATTCGGCACTTTAGCCGTTTCAATCAACGTATTTCGATCCAAACCTTGTTTTGTTTTGGCTAAAGCGCGAATAACTGCAATATGATTCTGCGAATCATCGAATAAAGACGAAAATAAATTTGAAAATTCATTATATAAAATTCCTGTATCTGAAAAACAAATCGCATCTATATTTTGAGTCGCACTTTTACCCGCTTCCACTTCTTTTAAATAATGTGGAATCCCGCCCATCGCCATAAATAATTGCATAATATGATAGCGATTCAAATTGATATTGCGACTTTTAAAATACAATTCGGTTTCTGCCAACGTGAACGGTTTGAGGAAAATGCGTCGTGTAATCCGATTGTGTAAGCCGCCCGTATCATTCACAATTTTTTGAATCATCCAAGATGCCGACGAACCGCAAATAACGACCACAATATTTTGATTGACCGCCCAACTATTCCAAAACCAACTCAATGTCCCAATAAATCGGGCTTGCGGCGTAGCTAACCAAGGCAATTCATCTAAAAAAATAACCTTTTTTTCAGAAAATGCCATCGCTTCCAAACGATCCGCCAATGCAAAAAAGGCTTCCTGCCAATTCTTAGGCGTAGGCATTGCTTTTAGATTTTGCCCAATGCGGTTTAATGCGCGTGTAAAATTTCTAAGTTGTTCTGCTTCGGGTCGGTCTTTTACGCCTGTTACCTCAAAAACGGTATGGTCTTTATAAGCATTTTTTATCAAAAAAGTCTTGCCGATACGCCTTCTTCCAATGACCGATACCATTTCTGCTTCGTTCGATTGTAACGCTTTTTGCAAGACTTCTTGCTCTTTTTTGCGACCAATAAAAGTTGTTGCCATTTTTTAATTTTTAATTTTAGCTAAAAGATTGTATACTAACGTCGGCGAGGTTGCAACCTCGCCGACGTTGGCGTGAAACCCTCCAAACGTTGTTGTCGGTTTTAAATTAAACTACTTATTTGAATCGATTTAGCTCAAAAATTTTTATTTCAGCTAAATCAATTCAAATATACAACCTTTTAGCTGAAATAAAAATTTTTCAGCTAAATCGATAAAATGAGCAATTAATACACAAAAGACAAATAATGCGGAAACATTTCGCGCCAAACCGCCCAATCATGGGTGGCATTCGGGCGACAATCCAACCAATGTTCCACGTTTTTCGCCTTCAAAAGTTCGGACATGCGCAAGTTAGCAGGCAAACAAATGTCTCTATCAGACGTGCCTAAACAAATTTTCATTTGCCAAAGTGCGGGGTTATCCAAATTAGATAGGTAATCCAATGGATTATTAAAATAAACATGGTCATCATAATATCCGCCTACAAAATTCCGAATATTGAAAGCCCCACTCATCGTCATCAAATGACTCACCGCATCAGGATACCGAAACGCAATATTGGACGCATGATAGCCCCCAAAACTGCATCCTGCAACCGCCACTTTCCCAAAACCCGTCGATTCGCGCACGCGCTCTATGACTTCCCATCGAATTAATTTATCATACCAAGTATGATTTTCAGCGCGTTTGGCAGGAGACACTTGCCGATTATACCAACTTTGACGGTCGATACTATCCACACAATAGAGCCGAATCAATCCTTGCTCCACAAACCACCGCACCGATTCAATCAAACCATGGTCTTTGGCTTCATGGAAGCTCCCCATAGTGGTTGGAAAAAGCAGGACAGGATAGCCTGCATGCCCATAAGTCAACATTTTGAAATCGCCATTCAAGTGCGGCGAAAACCATTGATGCAATTGTTCATTCATGTTTTAATCTCAATTTTGTTTGTAAATCCTTTTTTGTGAATGATATGTTATGAAAATGCGCAAAAGTAACTTTTTAAAAGCAGTTTCGTAGCATAGTTCTATCCAAAACTCGAAAGTAGTTTGTTATGACAATAAAAAATTATCTATACGCCTTTTGTTACCTGTTTTCGACGGCTCTGAATACCTCTTTATACAGTCAAACGTTATCGTTAGCAGGCACTTGGGAGTATCAATTAGACAGCGCGAATATCGGATTAACTTACAATTGGCAACAATACGCATTTCCGTATAAAACAACCTTGCCCGGTTTCCTCCGAATCCATCAAGAACCGCTTTTCGAGACACTCGCCTCTAAATCGGGTGAAAAACCCAGTATGCCATCCATTCCAGCGACTTGGGCTATCCCGAATGGTTATACAGGAGCCGTTTGGTATCGAAAAGAAGTCGAAATGCCGTCTTATTGGCGGTATCGCACCGTTTTATTGCGTTTTGAACGCATTTTTTGCGCAACACACCTTTGGGTGGATGGCAAATTGGTGGGTGATTCGGAAAGTTTGAGTACACCACACGTTTATGAATTATCGCCTTTCGTAACGGGCGGAAAACATATTATTACCTTACGCATCAGCAATGCGATGAAGTATGATTTGGGTTCTTTGGGCGATGCAGGTTTCGCGCCCATGTATCAAGGCTGGAATGGGATGTTGGGCAAACCCGAAATTGAAGTAAAAGATAAAATCTGGTTGGATAATATCCAAATTTTTCCAGAACCCGACAGCCATTGTGTGCGCATCACCGCCAATGTCAAAAATGGAAGTGGCTCGAAAGTAACGGGTGATTTAAACTTTTCCATTGATGGCAAATTACATCGTTTTTCAGATAAAGCGTTGAAAATCAATCTAAAAGAAGGCGATAATCCTATCACGATTCGCTGCCCGGCTGATAAAAAACCACTTTTATGGGATGAGTTTTCGCCTCATTTATATACGTTGAATGTTACGTTTCGGTCTCAAAAATACAAAGATGATGCAAGTGTTTCGTTTGGGATTCGACATTGGACGCGGGATAATGCGCAATTGCAACTCAATGGCAGGCGGGTTTTGTTGCGCGGTACGATTGAGGATGCGGCGGCTCCGCAAACGTACACGCTTCCGAATATGGGTATTGCCGCGCCTTTGGACAAGGCATCTTGGAAGGAAAAATTTCAAATAGCGCGCAATTATGGGTTAAACCACATTCGATTTCGCGCTTGGTGTCCGCCCAAAGCGGCTTTTGAAGTGGCGGATGAGATGGGTTTTTATTTGCAAGTCGAATTACCCGCTTCTTGTTTGGATGTGGCAAAAAACAATGCTTCTGCGCGTTTTTTGCGCCAAGAAGCTGATAGAATCTTGGAAACCTATGGGAATCATCCTTCTTTTTGCTTTTTTTCGTTGGGCAATGAGTTAGAAGGCAATTTTACGGTGTTGAATAATTGGGTGATGAGCCTTAAACAGAGCGACAAACGCCGTTGTTATACCACCACAACTTTTTCACTTGGAACGGGCAAAGGCGAATTTCCAGAAGCGGCGGATGATTTTTTTGTGTCGCAATACACCCGTAAAGGTTGGCTGCGGGCGCGGGAATTGTTTGAAACCAAAGTACCCGAATTTAAAAATGATTATACTGCTTTTTCAGATGATTTGCCCATCCCTTTTATGACGCATGAGGTGGGGCAATATGCTATTTTTCCGAATTTCAAAGAGATTGAAAAGTATGGAAATGGTTATGACCCTGTTCATTTGAAAGCTATTGAAGCAGCCTTGACAAGGCAAAAATTACATGGATTTGGCAACGCCTTTGCAGAAGCGAGTGGGCGATTTGCCTTTTTATTATACAAAGAAGAAGTGGAAAGAGCGTTGAAAACCAATCGTTTAAGTGGATTTCAATTGGCAGGTTTGCATGATATACCGGGACATACAGCAGGTATGGTGGGATTATTGGACGCGTTTTGGGAAAGTAAAAAGGTTGCCACACCTGCCGAATGGCGACAATTTTGTGCGCCGATTGTGCCTTTGTTGCGTTATGAAAAAGCCGTATATGAAAGCAATGAAAAATTTACGGGCATAATTCAAATTGCTAATTTTTCCAATGCGACTTTGGATAAAAAGCGCATTCTTTGGTCGATTCATGAGGTGGATAATGGGGAAAAATTAGCAGCAGGCATTTTGAAAGCCGATAAAATTGAGGTGGATAATCAAGAAATTTTAGGGCGCATTGAAGCCAATTTGAGTTCCATTCATACGGCAACCCGCGTTCATGTAGATGTCGAAATGGAAGGAACGCCTTATCGGAATCAGTGGCAAATCTGGGTTTATCCAACGATTGTGCCTTTGAATGGGGGCGATGTGGTCATTACGGCTTCTTATGAAGACGCATTAAAGGCATTGGCGAAAGGTCAAAAGGTTTTATTAAGCCCGCTACCCGAAACGATTCAAGGCTTGGAAAACAAATTCGCGCCGATTATGACGAATCCACTTCATTTTCCAGACCAAGAGGGCAATATGGGCATCCTTTGTGACCCAAAACATCCCGCTTTTGCGGAATTTCCAACTGAAATGCACAGTGATTGGCATTGGTGGGATTTGTGCAATCGGTCTCGAACGCTCGTGTTGGATTCGTTGCGTAGCAATGCTATTTCGGATGTGACGATAGAACCGTTGATTCGCGTCATTGATAATTGTTTTAAAAATCGCTCTTTGGCGAAAATGATTGAAGTGAAAGTTGGAACAGGGAAATTGCTCTTTTCCAGCATGGATTTGATTACCGATTTTGAAAAGCGACCAGTGGCAAGACAGTTATTCCATAGCATTTTATTGTATATGAATTCGCCTGATTTTCAACCCCAAATGCAGTTGCAACCGCATCAAGTACAGGCATTACAAAAGCAATAACTGAATTGATGGATAGCTGTTTTGGTGTGCTGAAAAGAGTCGAACTGGAAAGATTAGTTCCAAAATTTGAATTTGAATTTCAATTAATTCCCAAAAGTGGCTTTCACGTCGGGGCGTATTAACTTGTGGGCGCGAATATGAAAGGAAAAACCTTGTTATCCGAGACTTTTGAACAAGATTCGGATAACAAGGTAACGGGAAAATTGCATGGGCGCGATATGATGCACAACATGAAACTCCCTAATCGTTGCGCAATTGCGGTGCAGTGTTGAACGCTTTAAACAGCAACTCAACTTTCGCAAAGTATCTTTTTTATCTAAAAATTACGTTATTTAAAATTTTTTATTTTAAATAACATCTTTTGAATACCAATGATTCCTGATTCAATTATTCAACGACACTAATCTTTAACATATTGGTTCTCAGCTTTTTCTGTAACGGCATACTACCGACATTCACTGCTAAATCCTTCTTTTTCAACCGTCCATTCGCTTTCAAAATCTCAATCGTATCCGAAATCGTTTCGTCCGTAGTCGAATACTTATCGTAATAATAACATTTCACACCCCAAACCAAATTCAATGTCGATAACATTTCAGGTCTGCCCGAAAAAATATGAATCGACGTATGCGGGCGATAACTCGACACTTTAAACGCCGTATAACCAGAAGTCGTAAAGCCAATAATCGCTTTCGCATCCAACTCTTCCGCCACTTTCGCCGCATTCAAACACACCACATCCGAACAAAAAGTACCCGATTTGCGATGTAATTCAGGTCTTTTGAACCGAACAGGCAATTTTTCTGCTTCCAAAATGATTTTAGTCATCGCTTTGACCGTTTCGACAGGGTATTTTCCCGCCGCCGTCTCCGCCGAAAGCATCACCGCATCCGTTCCATCAATCACCGCATTCGCCACATCCGTAATTTCGGCACGAGTCGGACTCGGATTTTGAATCATCGATTCCATCATTTGCGTCGCCACAATCACGGGACGAGCGCGTTGAATACATTTTGCCACGATTTCTTTTTGCAAAATCGGCAATCGCTCCATCGCAAACTCAACGCCTAAATCGCCGCGCGCCACCATAATCCCATTCGATGCCTTGATAATGGAATCCAAATTGTCAATCGCTTCCGGTTTTTCGATTTTAGCGATGACCAATGCAGGATGTTTTGCCGCCTCTAAACGCGCTTTCAAATCATAAATATCTTCCGCCTTGCGCACAAACGACAAGGCAACCCAATTCACAGACGGTTGCGTAAGCAAAAAATCCAAATCAGCCAAGTCTTTTGGAGTCAAACAAGGCAAGGAAGTCTTCGTATCAGGCAGATTCACCCCTTTTTTGCTCGACAAAACACCACCATAAATGACTTTCATCCGCGCCGTGTCGATTTTATTGGTTTCCACCACCTCAAAAACAAATTTGCCATCATCCAGCAAGATGCGTTCCCCAACCGTCACATCTTTGGCAAAATCTTTATAACTCATATATATTTTTTCCTTCGTACCAACACATTCCTCATTGACGAAAGTGACAATATCGCCCGGATTGAGTTCAAGTGCGTTGTTTTCAATCATACCAACCCGCAATTTCGGTCCCTGCAAATCCGCTAAAATGCCAATATGAAGCCCATACTTTTCATTGATATAATTAATATTTTGTATGGTTTCGAGGTGGTCGGCATGCGTACCATGCGAAAAATTGAGGCGAAAAACATTTACGCCTGCTTTGGCTAATTCCAACAAGGTGGTATAGGCGCGGGATGCCGGTCCTACTGTGGCAACGATTTTCGTATTTTTCTTGTCTGCGGGAGTCATAGATAGAACGTTTGGTAATGATGCCTTCGATTCGATTGTTTTCATATTAAACTAAGACGATAATTTTGCAAAATATTATTTCTATTTGAATGCTGTTGACCCATTTTTTATTGGATATTTTTTTATTAGATATGGGTTATATTTGTAAGACGCTTTTTGGTGGTATAGGTTACGACAAATATGCCAAAAATGAGTGGCAATCTTAAAAAGTCGATTAGTGTAAAAAACACAATAAGTCCTAATTGAAATCAAAGGTACTACATTATGTAGGAAACCAACAAATTATCATCGTTTTTTTTGAACAAAAGCGATGATTTTTAAAACACATAGGACACATAGAAGGCATAGGACACATAGGAGGCAATCCTTTTTGAGAATGAAAAGATTCCAAAAAAGGATTGCCCCTATGTGTCCTCTGTCCTTCTATGTGTCCTATGTGTTTTACAACTCAGGATAATTGGCGGGGATTTCAAATCGAAACGGCTTGACCACATCCACTTCGACGGGTTTGCCCGTTTCAATGACCACTTTCACTGCACCTGTTTGTGGACTTTCCATGTTCAACGTCCGCGTATAAGCAAATTTTTGGTCGCCTTTCAAGCCATCATAATTGTTACAAGCCATTTTAAACACACTTTTACGGGCGGGTTGTTCCAAAATCATGTTTTGCAAGGTGAAATCAATGGCAGAAAATCGATATTCGGTGTGCCATCGCGCATCATCGCCTGTCAAAATCCATTGTCCACCCGCTACCGTTTTATCAAAAGACACTTTTAATTGGTCTTTTGGGGTCAAAAAAATGGGTTGCCCCAACAACATTTTCTGAACCATGTCAAAATTGGCGGGTACTTGCAATTTTTCTTCCAAATATTTAAAAGAACGCCGCATAAAATTGCTTTGAATGTAATTAATCACAAAAATCGAATCGCGGGTAATCTGCGCTCGCACGACATTGAATCCCATTTTTTTAACATTCATCCAAATCAAGCTGTCTTTCCGAAACCGAACCAAAGAAGAAGCTGAAACATTCATTGGTTTGCCTTCATAATCCATGTCCGCATCCGCGCTCAGACGACCAAAAGACAGGTTGTTTTTCTCGACTTTTTTTAAAATATCGACCACTGAATACTGGCTTGCCGTCGGTACAGGCGTTTTGGGTTCGATTTTGGTGGTGGCTGAATTTGCCCCTGTTTTACAACCTATCGTAGCTAAACAACAGATTATCAATAAATTAGGTATTGAAAATAAATTCATATTTTAATTTTAATTGAAAATGAATCGTAATAAAAAAAATTTAGGAAAAAGTTGCGCACTCTACCTCCGCTTGGGTGGCGCGAACCTTTTGTCGAACCTTATTAGTAGAATCCCCACTAAATATTTCAGAAACGTTTTCGCTCAAAATAAATTTGATACAAAAATATAAAAATAATTTTCATTTTTCACTGAAAATTCGGAATATGAAAACACCTGACCCTCTAATTGAATGATACTTTTATTTGAACAGCTTAAAATATTTAAAATCAATTAAATACATATCATAGAAAATCCTAAAAAACACCGTTTGACCAATTAGAAGAGGCAGGCGTTACCCGTTATACAGAACTTACACAATCTTGAACCTTTTCAATCTTGCATCTGTTTCCTGCCGTTCAGTGTCCCAAACGAGCAAGTCATTCGGTGGTTTGAATACTCCACAGGTTGACACGGTGTAACGCACCCTATGTGAACGATGTGCTTCAAGATTAGACCAATTCTAAATAAGCCACCTAAATCATTTGTCCTTTTGCGCAATCGGTTGAAACATATAGCTTTGTAGATGTGTTTCAAACGCTGCATAAAATTTTATTACTCATCTAATCCGAATGGCTTATGAGTTGGTTTACTAACTATCTATCTTCCTCGATTGGTCGAAAAGTCACGATGGCTTTGACTGGTCTGTTTCTCATTGTCTTTTTGTTGGTGCATTTGATTGGCAATCTCCAACTCTTGAAAGGCGACGGCGGAGAGGCTTTTAACACTTATGGTTATTTTATGACGCATAACCCGTTGATTAAGAGCGTTTCCTACGGTTTGTATTTTTTTATTTTGTTCCACACGGTGCAGGGACTATTGCTTTGGCGTGCAAATCGGCAAGCAAAAGGTACAAGTTACGCGGTGCGCAACAATAATCCCGCGCTCACTTGGGCGGGGCAAAGTATGGCTTTGCTTGGCACGTTGATTTTGTTTTTCATCGTCCTGCATATGGGCGATTTTTGGTGGAAAATGAAAACAGGCGTTTTGGGAAGCCTCACTTATGAAGGACAAAAAGAATCCATTGCAGACTTGTACGGCAGGTGTGCGGCGGCATTTAAAGACCCGATTTATGTTGGTTTTTACGTGTTGTCGATGGTGGTATTGTACTTTCACTTGTCGCATGGGTTTCAATCGGCGTTTCAAACGCTGGGTTGGAATCATAAAAAATACACGCCGATTATCAAAGCAGTGGGTACGGCATATGCCATTTTAGTGCCGATTGGTTTTGCAATTATTCCAATTGTATTTTATTTTTCAAAATAAAATTTTGACAATTGTTTTTATTGACAAATTTAAATGAAATGAAATCATGAGTAATGAATTAAATTCCAAAATTCCGAATGGCAATATTTCGGAAAAATGGACTCAATATAAAGCCTCTGTGCCGTTGGTTTCGCCCGCCAATAAAATGCGGATGGATATTATCGTCGTCGGCACGGGTTTAGCGGGTTCGGCGGCGGCGGCAACTTTAGGCGAATTGGGCTATAATGTGAAAGCCTTTACGTTCCATGATTCGCCGCGTCGCGCTCACTCGATTGCGGCGCAAGGCGGTATCAATGCAGCGAAAAACTATCAAAATGATGGGGATTCGGTGTATCGGCTGTTTTACGACACGATTAAAGGGGGCGATTATCGGTCGCGCGAAGGCAATGTGCATCGTTTGGCGGAGGTCAGCGTTGACATTATTGACCAATGTGTGGCGCAGGGCGTTCCGTTTGCGCGAGAATATGGTGGTTTGTTGGAAAATCGGTCTTTTGGCGGGGTTCAAGTCTCGCGGACGTTTTACGCACGCGGTCAGACGGGACAACAATTGTTGATTGGCGCGTATCAAGCGTTGAGCCGACAAATCAAAAATGGTAGTGTCAAATTGTATAATCGACACGAAATGTTGGATTTGGTTGTCATTGATGGCAAGGCAAGAGGCATTATCGCTCGTAACTTATTGACGGGCAAGATTGAGCGTTTCGCGGCACATGCAGTCGTTTTGGCAACAGGTGGTTACGGAAACGTGTTTTATTTGTCCACAAATGCCATGAATTGTAATGTGACTGCCAATTGGCGGGCGCATCAACGCGGTGCTTTTTTTGCAAATCCATGCTTTACGCAAATTCACCCGACTTGTATCCCCGTTTCGGGCGAATATCAATCGAAATTAACATTGATGTCGGAATCCTTGCGGAATGATGGACGGATTTGGGTTCCAAAACGCAAAGAAGATTGCAAAAAGCATCCCAATGAGATTGCGGAAGGCGATAGAGATTACTATTTGGAACGCATTTATCCTGCATTTGGCAATTTAGTGCCGCGTGATATTGCATCGCGGGCGGCAAAAAATGTTTGTGACGAAGGACGCGGCGTAGGTGAATCAGGTTTAGCGGTGTATTTGGATTTTTCAGCAGCGATTGAACGGCTCGGACAACCAAAAGTAGCAGAACGATACGGCAATTTGTTTGAAATGTACGAAAAAATCACTGGGGAAGACCCGTACAAACAAGCGATGCGGATTTACCCTGCGGTGCATTACACGATGGGCGGGATTTGGGTCGATTACAATTTGGAAACCACCGTTCCCGGACTTTTTGCGACGGGCGAATGTAATTTTTCAGACCATGGTGCAAATCGTTTGGGCGCGTCTGCCTTGATGCAAGGTTTGGCGGATGGCTATTTTGTATTGCCTTACACGATTGGTTCGTTTTTGTCAAAAGAAATCAGAACGCCGCGCATCAGTACCGAACATGCTGCTTTCGCAGAAGCCGAAACCGCTACGAAAAAGCGCATTGATAACTTATTGAAAGTCAAAGGAAATCAATCGCCAGAAAGTTTGCATCGGAAATTGGGCAAGATTATGTGGGAATATTGTGGCATGGCGCGGACGGCAAAAGGGTTGAATCAAGCCATTAAAGAAATCCAAGCCTTGCGAGTCGAATTTAACAAAGATATATACATTTCTGGTACGAATGAGGAGTTTAATCCAGAATTGGAAAAAGCCTTGCGCGTATCGGATTTCATTGATTTGGGCGAATTGATGTGTTTAGACGCGTTGAATCGCAATGAATCTTGTGGCGGACATTTCCGAGTGGAGTACCAAGATGAGTCGGGCGAAGCGCAACGAAATGATAAAGATTATATGTATGTAGCGGCATGGAAATCGAAAGGTGCGGTTAAAAATTCGGAATTGCACAAAGAAGATTTAGTTTACGAAAATATCAAATTAGTAACCCGTTCTTATAAATAAATGAACACATAGGTCACATAGGGAGACATAGGGCAATAGGGACATTCACAGGAATACGCTGCTGCCCAATAAATATACAGCTCCTAATCGATTTGTGAAATAAACTTGACGCAAGTTATGCTTGAATTAATTTACAAATCATTTAGGAAATGTATAACCCTATGTGTTCTATGTCCCCTATGTGACCTATGTGTTCAAAAAATAATTAAAATATGAAACTTACCTTAAAAATATGGCGACAAGGCGGCAAATATAAAGGCGAATTTGTCACGTATCAATTGAATGAAGTCAGCGAACACATGTCTTTTTTAGAAATGTTGGACGTTTTGAATGAACAATTGGTTGCCGAAAAAGAGGCTCCTGTTGCCTTTGACCACGATTGCCGGGAAGGGATTTGTGGGACATGCAGTTTGGTTATCAACGGTCGCCCACACGGACCCGTGCAAGGTACGACGACTTGCCAAGTCCACATGCGGCATTATCAAGACGGTCAAACCGTTGTGATTGAGCCTTTTCGGGCACGTGCATTTCCTGTTATCAAGGATTTGGTAGTGGATCGGTCGTCTTTTGACCGCATTATTCAATCGGGCGGCTACGTTTCGGTCAATACGGGACAAGCGCAAGATGGTAATTCCATTCCAATCGAAAAAGATTTGTCCTCGAAAGCGATGGATGCGGCGGCATGTATTGGCTGCGGCGCGTGTGTAGCGGCGTGTCCGAATGGTTCGGCGATGTTGTTCACGGCGGCGAAAGTGTCGCATTTGGCATTGATGCCGCAAGGCAGTGTCGAAGGCGCGAAACGCGTGCAAAATATGGTGCAACAAATGGATTCCGAAGGCTTTGGCTTTTGCAGCAATGTCG
>JAAFJT010000106.1 GCA_013298955.1 Chitinophagales bacterium | reverse complement strand
AGGAGAGTGGGAACGCTTGAAACAGTATCAAACGTACTTGAATGCTGGACGCGATTTAGGATAGTACTTACAAACAAAACCACTATATGGCATGGGTGCGCTGCGGCGAACTCATGCCTTTTTGTTTTATACAAAAATCATTGGTGAAATTCTAACACTTTTGGAATGAAACGTTTTGCCTTTTTATGCTCCGAAAACAGAACAAATGGCTACTTATGGAAGTAAATTCAACAAGTAGCCACACAATATGCAACCCTGTTTTGGTTGATTCCTTACCTTGTTGCCATTTATTGGGTTGTGCGCCAATTATTCAGTCCAAATACCAGCCCGAGCAAAACAATTAACCAAATGCCTCCCCACTTGCAATACTTGAACAACAGCATTGGTGCATTGCGCCAATCATTCCATAAATTATCTTTAATTTGCCTAAATTTAGGGATGCTGGAATTTAGACTACACTGTTCTACTAAACTTCTATAATTGATATCACAAATAATATAACAACCCAACCCAAATATACTCAGCATCAATAAACCCATCCAGAAGCCTTCCGAAAAATGTAATTGACGCTTATTTGACGTGTAAAAATGGTAAAAAGTAATGCTTAAAAATATTGGAATACTAAAATAAATAAATTGACTGATGACATTTGGAATTAATTTGATTTCCCAAGGGGTTGCTGTCAATAGATTTACAGAATGTAAGAAATAGGTTTGAAGCACTCCAAAAAGCACACTTAACACAAATCCATAAAATGCTCCAATCTGCGCCAATAAGTGTGCATTGAAAGGAGGATGAGGTACCACTACAATCTCTAATAGGTTTATAAGTTCTTGGGCGGTTTGGACACGCTGCTCTATATTTACTTTTAGACAGGTTAAAACCATAGATTTATAAGGCTCAGGCAACTGATGCACTTTTGAAGGCAGTTCGCCACTCGTGATTTTTTTGGATAGTTTTATAAAAGTGGTATCTGCAGCATCTGGTGTAAATGGCAATTCACCTATAATAATTCGATAAATAATGATACCAACTGACCATAAATCTACATTTTTTAATCCCAATTTGCTCGCTAATATCTGTTCAGGTGCGGCAAAGGCTATCGAAAAAGGATTTGCCCCCGACATTTTGATTTTAGTATGTGCGTCTGTACCTACTAATCGACTTGTGCCAAAATCTGCGATTACGGCTTCCCATTTGTGCCCATTTTCATGGCGCTTCACTAATATATTTTCTGGTTTTAAGTCCCGATGAATAAAGTTTTGTTCATGCAAATACTTTAAACCGACTAAAATATCTTTTATAATTGATTTTTTTTCTGCTTCAGTAAGTTGATCTTTATATTTGTTAAGAAAATCCTCAAATTGCCTTCTTCGTAAAACTCCATGACGATATACTCATGACCACCATGTTCGTTTTTAAAAGTATAGCACGCTTCATAACGAACAATATTTCTATGATTCAATTCATTGCATAAATTAAACTCTTTTTTTAAGGTAAATTCTGCATTGAGTTTTATTTCAGCGCGTTTGATGGCTACAATCCGATCATTCCGCGCTTTGTCCTTAGCGCGAAAAACAGTGCCAAAACCACCTGACCCAATTTGGTCATGTATGGTAAATTCATATCTTTTTTTAAAATCATCTTCCGTTTTAATTTGACTTGCCATGCTTTTTATATTGTTAAAAATTGTGAATCAATGTATTTTATATAGTTGCTTTTATTTCTTCGGATTGTCGTTGTTTTGCTCCAATTCTCCTAAGTTTAATTGTGCTTTTATTGTTAATTTTGCTTTTGTTTCTGTTTTTGTTTCTGTTTTTGTTTCTGTTTTTGTTTCTGTTTTTGTTTCTGCTTTTGTTGCTGCTTCTGCTTTTGTTTTAACAGTATCAACCACTTTTTGTATGAGATGGGCTTCGGGTTTTTTTGCTTTCGCCGAGGTTGTATCTGCGTGATTTCCTTCTTTGCCTGTTGTCGGTGTCGCTTTTTTTTGGGTTTGCTTTACTTTTGGTTTGTTTTCTGGTGTTTTTTTTTTTTCATCTAAAGTTTGGTTATGAGATATGTTAGCAGGTGGTGCAATAAGTAGTTTTTGCGCAGCAGACAGGCTAACTGCTTCTGCAGCTGGTTTGGCTATTGGCGCACTAGCTGCCTTTTTTTTCATTCTCCCCAAATAAATACCTGTAAAAATAGTACCACTGACTATAGCAACACTACTCAACCAGAGTAATAGAGTCCGAAACCTTTTTTTTCTAAGTGCTTTTTCGTCAATAGATGCCTTAACATCTGGTGTTGTTAGAGGTAAAATAGGCATTATTGGAATTATAGCAGCCTTTGGTAAAGGCATATCTATCTGCTCTATGCTTGTTTCACTGATTTCAGTTAAAGTCGGAAAATGATTTTCACTTATTGTTGCACCTGTTACTTCTGATATGGGGATGAGCATACAAGAAAAATTATCTGTTGATTCTCTATCACAAGTGCTTTGAATCGCTCTAATTTTGTTATCATCTGTGTACGGACTCAGCAACAATTCTGCTAATAAATCATCTTCCCACGATTCGGTAATACCATCCGTGCAAAGCAAAAAATAATCGCCTGCTTGAATATTGGTTATCACACGTACATCTGCTTGCACAGGATGTTCCAACCCACCTTGAATCGCACGAGTAATAAGATTCTTATGCGTATGATGAAGTGCTTGCTCTTGTGTAATCAAACCATCTTTTACCATTTCATTTACATAGGAATGGTCTTCCGTGACAAAAGAAGGCGTATTTTGTCTAAAATGATAAATCCGACTATCTCCTACATGTGCCAAAGTTGCCCCACCTTCATGCAAATGCAAAAGTGTTAAAGTGGTAGCCATCCCTTGAGCAGTAGGATTTTTCATAATATATTGGCTTAACATCAATTCAGCAGCCGCTACAGCTCCTTGAATGAGTTGATTGGTTTCCGCTACGCTTGTAAAGCCTTTAAAATAACGATTCATATAGTGATAAATCGTTGCGGCAACGCGTTGACTTGCCATTTCTCCAAGTGCCGCACCACCTACCCCATCACATACGATAAATAAGGTATCGTCTTCAGTCGGCTGCAATGGAAAAATGCTATCTTCATTATTGTGACGGTTGCCGCGTTCATTTAAATATTTGGGTTGGGCTATTTTGATGACCATGATTCCAATTTTTTATTTTTTTTATAATCTAACTGTTGCAAGTATTTGAGTCGTTAAGCTATCAAAAATCCGCGCAAATGTTGGCGAGATTGCAACCTCGCCAATATTAATGCATTGATTATCAATTATTTGAATTTTGACCACTTCATTCGTTACAGTGGTGCATTTTTGGAATGATTCAGATGCATGTAAATGGTTTTTCTAAAATTCATGTTATTAACAACTCGTTCTGCATCGTGTGCCGTTTTGACGATATCGGCTGTTTTTAACACCAGTTTGGTGTATCCAATTTGAATTGTATCGCCATCCTTTACATATACTTCTGTAAATACGATTCTGTCATTGGGCAATTTGTAAGTCTGCAATTGAAATTGCTCATTAACAAATATGCCATTCATACTGGGTTTTGTTTCCAATTTACCGACATCATATAAAATATATTGCACTTGTCCGCTTATATCGGATTCCACTTCGATGACGCAATGGCGGCGGCTCATATGTTCATCGGTTGTATGAATCTGCAAATCTGCTTGAATTTCTTCATCATAGCGACCAATGACATTAATACCTTTTTTTAAAGCTAATGTTTGCTTCCTTGTTTTTTCGTCATGAACTGTTAACCAGCCCAATTCCTCAGCCGAACGCGCTGCTTGTTGAGCCGCCTGCGAAGCGTTCATACCCACAATGATGTTTCCCGTTTTGGGGAGCGAGTACTCTTGTGTTGCACTTATAGGAGGCGTGATGTCACTTTCTATAGGCTTTGGCAAAAATGCTGTCCTTAATTTAGCTAAACTGATTTTATTTTTCTGTCCACAAGCACAAGTTTTTTGAGTATCTTTATCTTGTGGTAGAAATTGACTCCAATCAACCCGACGAATTTCTATCATTTTACCGCAGGATTGATTAGCACATGGTTGACTAAACATTTTCAAATGGATTTTAATGGAAAAATATTTTTTATCATCATTCGATTGCAAGCCATTTTATTTCAGCATGGTAAGAATAAATAGCTGTTTTGCCTTACCATGCTGAAATGAAATGAGTATAATTTGCTGCTAACAATCCTCACCGTCCATGTGAGTAGATTGCTCTAAGGCAATATCATCGGCATCTACTTCGTGTGAATTATCAACTACTTCACCAATGATTTCTTCGGTCCAAACTTTATGATTGGCTTCCATGCCTGTCCGCCGAATAACGCGCCCATTTTCAATTCGGGTATCCTCCATCCGTCGAACTGTGATTTCTTCTTCTGCATGATCCAAAATAATTTCACTTGGTTCATCAACTGGTTCTTCTTCAATTTCACGGATTTCAGTTATATGAACTGACTGTTCATACTGTTGTTGTTGGTCAGGTGACATGACAGCCCATTCTTCCCGATAGTAGGTATTATACAATCGCCCTAACCATTCAAAAACGCCACCTGCGCCCACTTCATTACGGGCGGCGCGAAAGGCTTCACTAAATGACATTTCATCTGAAACACTTTCAGCAACAGGTGCTTCATTATAAATGACCACATTTGTTGAGGGTCTCGGCATAATCTCCGAAGGTACGCCCTCCTTTGTCATTAACTGATTGGGTTCGTTTATGCCTCCTGCTACAGAATCGTAATAAGAGATACCTGTATTGGCAATCATGCCAACACTCATCGCTGCACCTAAATAACTTGCTCGTTTTGCAGGGCTTTCTGATTGATTAAATTTTTTCATATCCTATTTAGATTTAAAATTATGTTAAATCATCGTTTATTGGTAATTGAAAATCTTGGTCTGCGATAGATTCATCCAGTATGTCTGAACTATCGTCTTGCAATTCTCTAACTTCAGTCAAATCCGTATCGTCTTGCAATTCTCGTACTTCTCCTAAATGGGTATCCTCCTGTAATTCTCTAATTTCAGTTAAATCGTTATCATGTTCTAATTCTTCAATTTCTTTTAATTCTTCAATTTCTTTTAATTCTTTTAATTCTTCAATTTCTTCAATTTCTTTTAATTCTTTTAATTCTTCAATTTCTTTTAATTCTTCAATTTCTTTTAATTCTTTTAATTCTTCAATTTCTTCAATTTCTTTTGAATCCCCCTTTTCATCTAAGGTTTTGAAAGGAGCTACTTTATTGTCCTGATCTTCTGCCTCTGTTTCTTTTTTTGGTGTCTCTTTCTTTTCTTCATCGCCTACTGAATTTGAGGTTGCATCTGATTTTTCAGGTGTTGTGGGATTCTGAAGAGGTATTGGTGCCGTTTTTTGTTCCTCTGGTACGGATTTGGGTTTATCTGATGCTGGATTTGAGGGCGTTGAAATGGGACTGCTGCTTTCAGTCGTTTTAGCTTGCCCCGTTTGAGCAGCAGAACCTGTTGGCGTTTCCTTTACCTCAGGGACATCAATAGGTTTCTGAGTTGGCTTTGGCTCACTACTAACTGGCTGAGTAGGTACATTCGATGTATTTGTTGGTTCCTCTGTGCAAGCAGGGTCAACAGGTTTTGTTGGGTTGGTTACAACTTTAGCATCTGCTGGTTTTGCACTATCCCAAGTACCATCTTCATTACTATCCACAATAATCGTATCAGGTTTACCGTCCTTGTTTGTATCCAATACCATCTCTTCAAACACTTGATTTTCATTCTTATCTATCAGTATGGCAACTTTTTCACCTGCTTTATTGGTGACTACCACTGCATCCACAATGCCATTACCATTCCTATCTTGGGAGGTAGCCGTTAGCTCATCATTGATTTGAACCGATTTAGTCACTTCATTGGATGGGTTTGAGACCCTTTTTATACTTGGATTCGGGGGTAAACTACCCGAATCAGGTGTTTTATCCGTACTTGTATCCGTTTTTAGAATAGGCTTTTCCTCCTCCTCTCCTTTTTTAGCAAGGGGTTCTTGGGGCAATGTCGGATTTTCTACCTTCTCTATTGGCTCTTTAGGTGTTAGGGGAGAAGGCTTGGGATGCTGCTCTGTATTATCATCAGGCTTTTGTTTGGGGATGGACGGAGTGGGCACGTCTTGAACGCTTGGTTTTGGTGCAGGCGTTGGCATATCCTGTCCCGTATAAGGCTTTTCCGTCAATTGAACAGATGAGTCATACTCATTTCTTTGTTCTGGAGAAAGTTTTGCCCATTCTTCGTCTGTGTATGTATGATAAATTTTACCATGCCACCGAAAAACGCCACCCGCACCCACTTCTGCTCGGGCAGATCGAAAAGCGTCCGCCTGACTCATTGCATCTGTTACATGGGTTGCTTCTGGAGCCTTCGAGTAAATGACAATGCCATCAGCTGTTTCATGACTGGTGGGTTGATGCGCATAAACAGTTCCTGCCGCCAGAACAACACCTGCAATAGCCAATCCTGTTAATATTGTTTTAGTAGATTCCTTTCCAGCGGAACGTTCCTCAGTTCCTTCTGTAACGGGTTCTGGCTCAGGTGGAACAACCTCTTTCAAGGGTTCACCACTCAGAGGGGTTTCTTTT
The DNA here is from genome assembly GCA_013298955.1 of Chitinophagales bacterium. Taxonomy (GTDB): domain Bacteria; phylum Bacteroidota; class Bacteroidia; order Chitinophagales; family Saprospiraceae; genus JAAFJT01. The sequence continues at coordinate 5,908 of JAAFJT010000106.1, read as the reverse complement.
TTACCTGTAATTTTAGAAGAGGATGCAGGAATCTCCTTGTTATATTCCGAAGTATTGTTTTTTCTTAACATATATAAATGTATTTTATGCTTAAAGTGAAACTTTATTGAAATCCATGAAATATTAAACGATAATTCTTAACAAGTAGCGCACTTTTAGGTATAAGCAAGATAGGCAAAAAACTTTGTGTAAAACAACAATTTTTTTTAAAAAGGTCGAAACCGAGTACAGCCATGCCCATTTTGTTCCAAAAATTTAGGGACAGTTTGTCCTAAACTCGCTTTACACGCAGGACAAGTATATTCTTGTTGAAATTTTTTATTCAAAATATTGATTTTTTCATCAGGAATTTCTTTTGAACTAATCAAATAGCCAATCGTACCGCCCAAGATCGTAGCGACACTACCTAACGCATTGGTAACTCCAAACTGTTTACTCACTGCATAACTACCACCTGCAAATATCAAACTTATAACGGTTCTGATTCCATTTGTCTTGATGGCATGGTCTCGCTTTATTTTAATCATATTCTGTTGGTAATTCATATGAATTTTAGTTAATGATTCAATATGTTTTTTAAAGGCTTCCCCAATAATAATGACATTATTATCAAAAATTTTACTAATATTGGGTGTAATGTTATGTTGAGCTAACTGAACGATGTCACCTCGTTTAACAGCGATGGCTTTGATGCGCATCCCATTCACGAAAGTACCATTAGTGGATTTATTGTCTTCTATCCACAATTCAGTTTGATTGATTACCGTGATTTTTGCATGTTTTGCCGTAATTGTACCATCATTGTTCTCAATCGCAATATGGCTTTGACTTGGAATTTGCTCTGCGCCAATCGTATAAGTAGGCATTTTAAGTCTTATTTTAGGTTATTTCAAAAAATAGTTAAAATAATTATTGAAATACATAAACCTATGTATTGACTACAAAAATATATAAAAAAAATAAAATCAAAGTGTTTTTGATTTTATTTTAATAATATTTTTACACCAAAAACGCATAACAATTTATTTACTTATTTTTTCAATATTTTTATCTTAATTATACCAATAAAAACGTATAAAATATTGCATTTGATTCGCATGCCATTTTACAGGCTAAAAGAAAATGAAAGAATTATATGTGACAATATTTATAAATATTTTGAAAATAAATAAATATGTGTTTTTTATATTCATAAAATAATTATTTTTGAGGCGTAATTGGTTTATTGTGCTTGTCAAAAAAAAATACTGCAAGCTGGTAATACCATTACTGATTTCACCTAATTACGATTCTTGTTAAAACAATTTCACAATGAAAAATTTACGCACTCAAATCTTGGAGCAATGGCGCAAAAAAAGCGATTGGTTTAAATTGAATTTTGGCTTTGTTTTTCACCAAACCAATTATATAGACACGCCTTCACATGCGCCACGATTGGTTCATATGGGTGAAACAATGCCCTTTCCTCATTTAGACTCGTCTGTTTTCAGTGGAGGGGAAACGTATCAAGACACACCAGTTGTATCCGTTTCGACTGCGATTTCAAGTACAAAAGCCAGCGGTTGGCAGTACCCCATTCTTGCCATATTGATTTCGCTGGGCTTGTTTGGCGTTTATTATTTATTGAATAAGCCTGATGTAACCGAGGCAAAAATTAATGAAGTACGCCAAAAAATGGCAACTGGCAACTGGAAAGATACGGATGTGAAAGTGATTGCTGCAAAAAACTTGACAGAAATGGCTCAACAGCAAGTTACAACTCGAGTTAGCACCTTGAATCTGTTTTTTAATGGTATCCATGACGACCTAACTGTAATCAGCCAACTCGTTTTTAATGGTGATAAGAATGCTATGGCAACCATTTACTCAGAAGATGGTCAAAAATTATATGCTAAATCTGTTTATGAATACCTTAATAAATTAGATACACTGACCCAAAAAGCCATTATCAATTGTAAGGTTACAGAATTAGATGACCAAATATTTCTAAAAGATATCAATGTTTTAGAGTTACCAATAACCAAGTAGATTCTATTTTATCGTTTCAATCAACCACCTTTAACAATGAATGCACGGGAGATGCTAACAAGTGATTGCTTCAAACTTGTTTGCATCTCCTTTTGCATCTATAAATTTCTTTTGATTTGAATATGCAATTTTTTTCAAAAAAACTTTCAATCCAATGCATGAGTATTGTATTTTGTGGTTTGGCTATTTCTACTTTTGGTCAACCTATTTCTACACCCGATGGATTGCAAATCAGACAATTAATTCAAAATTATGAATTAGATTTAAATAAATATGATGCACAATTAGGTGCGGATGTAAGGATGATTCAATTATATTTTTTAGGCAAAAATAGTCGAATAGAGTATGATTTAATTCCTGAAAATAGAACGAGTGTTTTAAATGCAGGCGTTATGACCACTCCTATCAAGGATTACTTGGCTGCATTTAAGAGTGCAGGTTGTGAACTCCATTTTACAATAGGCACGATTCCGACAGAATATTGTTTGGGTACATCGGAAGTATTGCTTTCATTAACACGCACCTTAAAAATGCGCAAGATGGGTGTGTATAATTTGCCTATAAAAATGCGTGTGCGTTTGGAAAGTGGTCGTTGGGGCATTGTGTGGATGGGTTTTACAAAAGATGCGCCGAATGCAGTGAGTTGTGCCGTCGCGCCACCACCACCACCGCCGCTTGTTTGTCCTCCCTGCCCTGTTGCAGACTGTATGAAGGATACTAAATGTCAAAAAGAATTTACTCGACTTTCCACAGATAGAGATAATTGGAAAACCCGTTTTGAGCAATTGATGATTCAACACCGCCGATTGCAAGAAGATTCTACTTCTTTAAAAACAGAAGTGGACACGATAAAGGAGTTTTTGAAAGTAGCACGCGCTAAAAATGATACCTTACAAGGATTACTAACCGCAATTAGAGAAGAAATTGTAGCTACAGTGGAAACAATGCAGCTACAAAAAAGCACTTTTGTACAACAAGCAGCTGTTTTAAAAGCAGAATATGATGGTTTTGCCGAAACCGAAAAGAAATTAAGAGAGCAAAAGCCGCAGGATGCAGCAAAAAGAGTAGCCTTAGCAAAGCTGGAAAAGGAACATACAGACCGCGCCCTTGATATGTGGAAATTGATGTATTCCATCGGTGCCTTGAAAGATAATACGGATCGTTTGCTGACAACGGTGTATGAGTGGAGTTTGCCATATGCAAAAGCCCCATCAATGCGTCGTAAAGGTATTTCTATAGACTTATTGCCAAAATCCAAACAAATTTTTAAAAGTTTACAGGCTGCGGAACCCTCTTGCGATGATGCGAATCAATTACAATTAGACATTATGACCGAATACTCCAAAGAAGTGATAGATTATATGGGATATAGTCCAAGTGAGGCTGATAATCGTTCAACAAGTTTATCTTTTCTTTTCATCAGTAGGCTCTTGATGTCCAATTCGGCAACAACACTTTCGCATATAAAGGCAAGCATCTCTAATGGACTTTTAGAAGATGTGGTGTTGCAAGGATATAAAAGTGAAGGCATCAATCAACTGACTATAGCGAATAATAACTATAATAAAGGTAATTATTTGGATGCTTTGCGCTCTTATGTGGATTACGAAAAAGCTATTCGACGTTTAGACCCTGAGCTCAAAGCAACCGTTAAATATAATTATGCCACCATTTTACTTTGGAATTTGGGCGACTTTACCCAGACGAAAGGTTTATTTAAAGGAAAGATGCAGTTTAAAATATTGCAAAGAGTCGATAATGCAACCCGATATTTAAATGAATTGGCACTTTTAGCGGACAGTAATCTGGAACTAATCGTATCTCCAAAGGTTTCGCCGTCTAAAAATACCTCTATCCTAAGCAAGGGAGATAAATCACTCATAGAAAGTAAGGAGAAGCCAACTCCTAACGAGCCCAGAACCTTAACACCCTTGCAGAAAATTGGACTAAAAGCACGGGTGGCATTGGCAAAGTATGGCACTCGAAATCAGCGTAATTAAAGTTTATAAAAATTAAAAATAACATGTTGAAAAATATATTTGTAATAATTTTGATATTTAAATCAATAAATATCAATGCACAAGAAGTTAAATTTTCATATGGGCGCATTCTTAATTTTGAGGCAGCCCGCTTAACGCTTATGCCGCGTTACATGCCATTATTGTACATGCCAATTCTAAAAATGCAGGTGTCAGATGCTACCAGAAAATCGATTCCATTTTATAATAATGTGGATGGTCTGATAGGAGTCGATTTACATTATTATGCTCCAAATTCACGGATTACCTTTGGTAGTTATGTGGATGTATTGCGCCAACAATTGACGATTTTGGATGTTAATCATCCTACTTTTACGAATACAGAATTGCATTTAAAACCATACATTCATTTGAAAACGGGTGACTTCACAGAGTGGCTGCATTGGGATATGAATGTAGGTGGTAGCTTTATAGGTGCTTTTCAACGCAGTGCAATTTACGAAAAGAATGGTCAATTGCACACACAAGCAAGGTTGAATACCGTTAATTCTTGGAAGATAGAACTTTTTGGTGGGATAGGTTTTACTTTAGACCTGACCGAATTGGATAAAAATGCACTATTTGAATCTTTTTTTGCCAATAGAATTAGACTTTTTACAGCAGGTATTCAATGGCATTTACCGATTCCAAATGTAAGTGCATCCAATTTTTTTGCAAAAAGTAGGGCATATGATAATAGTATTTTGGATGATTATCGGACTTATAATGCCAATGGGAGTTATTTAACCTTTACGTTTGGCACAAAAATCGATTTATTTGACTACTATTATAGAAATAATTGGAATAATCCTGTACTTCAAACCCCAAAAGTAGCGGCTCTATTGCCACCACATTATTTCAAAGAGCCTATTAGAAATCAATTTGGTGGTTTCCATGTAGATATGTCTTTTCAACCTACTTTGGATTCGGTAAGTTACCAAACTAAAAGTGGACTGGAACGCTATCCTTTTCGGAATAGTTTAAATTATTGTATTGGATACAATTATCATTTTTTAGGAAATTATGATATTTATGAGAATAAAGAGCAATCGAAAATTCAAAGGAATCTTTTTGGAGGGATTCAAATAACAAATCGAAATTTTACGCCCGAAAATAATTTGTTGGAGCGTTATCACACAACTGCCTTGGGTGGGGATATAGGCGGTAGAATAGGATGGAATGGTTATTATGCTTTTGGAGGTGGCATATTGGACTATCATTTTATCAATGAAAAATGGGTTGGCGAAAATCAAATTGTTGGGGAGTCATTATTTAAACGAATAGAATATAGTTTGTTCGGAGGGTTTAGTTATAGGAATGCGTTAAGTGTTAAATTACAATACAAATTACAAGCAATAAACCAATTGAATCAATTGGAATTTTGGATCAGTGCAGGTTTTTAATGTAAACTTTTCAATATGAATTAGATTGCTCTAAAAATATGCCCATTATCATATACCTTTCCTAAATGAGTTGACAATAAATTCGAACACAACTTGCGTCAAGTTTGAAACTGGACGCAAGTTGTGTTTACCTATGAAAGTTGAAAATTATCAAAGTATAAGGAGAACTTTGGGACATCTTCGTCGAATCAATATTGGAATCCTTTTGCAAACGGTTGAAGGCATTCAAGACACCGTTCTTGGATGCATTTAATCGTTAATTGAGCCAGTAATTTGTTTCTGAAAAACGACTTTTTTTTATAAATTGCGGTCGTCGTAAATAAAAAGGTCGATTTAAAAACGCTCTTTTTTTTCAAAAAGTCAAAAATTAGCACCATCATTGCCAAACTTTTCTTAAAAATCACGATTTATGAAATTTACCGACTATACCTACACGCGACCCGATATGGAACGCCTTGC
>JAAFJT010000105.1 GCA_013298955.1 Chitinophagales bacterium | reverse complement strand
TAAACAAAATACAGATTTAAAGGATTATTCTAAACAGCAAGATTATTATCATAAAACCAATTTGTATAAAGTGTTGTATCCACTTTTGGAAAATGCTCTTAAAAATGCTGCATTTTTAGAAAAAGACAGAGATGATAAAGCTAAAACGTTTCCGCGAGCAGAAATTTTTAAATTGATTCAATACTTGAATGAAATAAAACTTTGAAGTAATCAATGCTGAAATGAAAGGGATGCATCCCAAATTGTCGCGACAATTTGGGATGCATCCGATGAAAGACAAAAGTAATATTTTATTGTTTTCACATTCCAAAGTGTATAACAAATTCAAAATTTAAAACCAACGGTTGCCATGATTTGATGATAACTTAAATTCGTTTGCACTTTTTGCACATTGGTAAAATGTTGATAAGGTTGATACCGATACGCTTCAGTTGTGTTGCGATAGCCCAAATCAGCAAAAAAGTAACCTGTCCGGATGCCAATGCCTGCACTATAAGACCAATTCACTGTTTTATCATTTGCCAAAGGCGATGTTTGCATACCTGCACCTGCCCGTATTCTGAAAATATCCAATACCAATTCGCCACCCATACGGAGGTTCATGGATTGGGTCAAGCTATCGCTAATCGTTTGATTCACATCCCTTTGTGCTTCTGCTAAATCACTACTATAAGAATATTTTGCGCCATTAAATTTGACCCATTCGGCTTCGCCTGTCAAAAAACCGTTTTTGCCTGCCAAGACACAAGCACTTGCTAAAAAACGCCAAGGCGTTTGAAATTTATAATCCGTAATGCCAGACGGGGAAGTACCTGTAAACGTTTTTATCGCATTGCGTTCCGTGTACGTGTATTCCGCACTATTTAAAAAAGTATCTTTCAAGGTATAAACTGTTGGCGTATGCACCGCCGCACCCAAACGCAAATACGGACTCACCCGCACAATAAGCCCCAATTTGGCATTGATACCGACTCCATCGGTTTGCAAAAACTCTTTATAAACCAATTTATTAAAAGAAGGATTTGCATTAATATCATCGGTTTCTGTATAAGTTTTGTTTTCTGTATTATTCAAAAAAGGAACGCCAATCGTTGCTCCAATCAACAATCTATCTTTGTAATTTCCTGCATAGGAGAAAACTAATTCATTGATATAACCTTTATTTTCAATGCTTTGTGTTTTTTTTATGAGTGCATTGGGCGTTGATTGAATATCATTTACATAGCGTCTTGACACCGAATCATAAAAAACAGCACCCGATTCGACCGCAGGAAATTGTTCCAAATCATTCCAAGTACCCGCATTACCCATGCTCGTCCAACGCTCCATAATCGACCCTTGACTCGAACCTGTAATGAAAATGCTTCTATTTAAATCAGCAATTTTATTTAAACCAATACCCAATCGAATACTCGTCCAAGGGGAATTATTGGACAAAGTAGCTCCCCAAACCAAGCCAACATTGTTAAAAGTGCCTACGATACTGGATTGATTGAACGGCAAATTGTTACCTGTCAATAACTGCGTTTGTGCTGCGGTACTTTTAAAGCCAAAACTCCCACTAAGTTCCGCGCCGCGATATTGCGCCAAACCTGCGGGATTGGTACTTAACGCACTGAAATCCGCACCTAACGCACTCATCGTACCGCCTACAGACATAGAACGGGTGGTACTACCATATTGAAGATTGGAATAACGCAATGCTTCTCCAAAATTTTGAGCATCAACATTTTGTGATGCAATTACAATTGACAAAAAAAATACAAGTTTTTTCATTGTGGTATCAATAGTGATTTTAAGATTTAGGTTTAAAAATAGAATCATTTGATTTTTCAAAATCGACAGGGCAATAAAAAGCGGGCGGCAATATGTTAAATCAACGCCCGCTTGCTTATTTCAAAAAACGTTCAAAAAACAAGTTTTTTATGAATTAATTTCTACCTCTTGGACTACTTGGCGCAGAACGACTTGGTGCAGAACGGGATTCACTTCTTGTTGGTTCTGAACGGGATTCGCTTCGCGTTGGTTCTGAACGGGATTCGCTTCGCGTTGATTCTGAACGAGATTCACTTCTACTTTGTCTTTCATAAGTTCGTTCAGGGCGTTCTTCTTCAGTTTGAGCAGGACGTTGTGCAGACCGAGCAGGGCGTTCCGTCCGTGTTTCATTGGATGGAGTGGGACGCTCGTAGGTACGCGTTGGACGTTCATCACTGGATTGAGTCGGACGCTCATAGGTACGCGTTGGACGCTCTCGCTCTACACCCGATTGCGCTGGACGTTCATACGTGCGCGTTGGACGACTATCCGAATTTTCTGGACGGTCATAGCTCCGAGTCGGCGCAGACGGCGTGATGCGGGTCGTATTTGCATCACTTCTCTCTCTTTGCACATCTATTGGAGTCGTATTTTGCGGATTGCGCGGAGTGGATGAAATCCGACCAGTTGTTGTCGGGCGATTATCAAGCGTACCACCATTATTATTGCGCGGCGAAATCGTTTCTCTGCCATGACGCGGTGACGCAGGGCTGATACTCGAACCCACCGTACGCGCTCCTAAATACGTTCCATTGGGATTCCAATGTCTAAGATTGTTATCATACGATTGGTTGCGATTGCGATGATGATTATTATTCCAACTGTAATAATTATCATATGTATTCCATTGATTATAACCATAATAGTTATTCCAACCATAAGAAGTATTGCAACCCCAAGGACTTGAAAAATAAGGATTCCAACCCGCATAGCTGTAATCATTCCAAGTATTCCAACCATTCCAGTTGTTATAAACAGGACGATACGAATACATATCCCAAAAATGGCGACGACCTACTGAAACCATTAATTGGGGGCGATAGTACATTCTATCGTAAAAATAGGGGTCATACCGAAATGGATCCATGTAATAATTGTCATAATATGAATAATTCGCAGAACCGTGATAACGGCGGATGCGAGATGAATACTGATAATCATCTGCATATTCATTATCATAATATTGCAAATCATCGTAAGAAGCACTATTAGATGGGTTTGAATGGTTCGGAATCGTCGTTGTGGACTCCGTATTCGGATTGTTACGACTTGACGGAGCAACCGTTTCCGTAGAACGGTCTCTTTGTGGGTCGTAATAAACGTCATCGTTTTGGGCGACGGCGGGAGTCAAAAACCCAGTCATTAGCACCAAAGCCGATGCGGAAAAGTAACGATGTTTCATGATTTTTACTAATTTAAAAGGCTTAAAAAAACTACATTGGCGAATACAGACATAAAAGTATTACCTTTGCGGCTTTATTTTTGTTAATTTTTTTTTAAAATTCATTCACAGAGTGTTAAAGTATTTTTTCAACCCAAAAATACTTGAAATCACGTTTCTATTTAGACCTTTTTTTTAAACAAAAGTTCGTTAATAGCAAGTTGTGAACCTTTAAAGAAAAGTTAAAATTTAAGTTTACTTCGACCCAACAAAAATCAAAAAAAGAATGGTTTTTTGATTTTTGTTGTGTGAAAAAGAATTCAAACTATGTCAAAAGAAATTACATCCAGAACGGGCGGCGACTACTCCAAATGGTACAATGATATTGTTTCAAAGGCGGGTCTTGCCGAAAATTCTCCAGTACGCGGCTGTATGGTGATAAAACCCCATGGTTTTGCGATTTGGGAGAAAATGCGTGACCAATTAGACAAAATGTTTAAAGATACGGGTCATGTGAATGCGTATTTTCCGTTGTTCATCCCCAAGAGTTTTTTGAGCAAAGAGGCGGCGCATGTGGAAGGTTTTGCGAAAGAATGTGCGGTGGTAACGCATTATCGCCTCAAAAAAGACCCCAATGGCAGTGGTGTTATTGTGGATCCTGATGCGAAATTGGAAGAAGAACTGATTGTGCGACCGACTTCGGAGACGATTATATGGGATACGTATCGCGGTTGGATAAAATCCTATCGGGATTTGCCGTTATTAATCAATCAATGGGCAAATGTGGTTCGTTGGGAAATGCGGACGCGTCCTTTTTTACGGACAGCGGAATTTTTGTGGCAAGAAGGACATACTGCGCATTCGACTTCCCAAGAAGCGATTGCAGAAGCGGAACAAATGTTGGAAGTATATGCGGATTTTGCTGAAAAATTCATGGCAATGCCTGTTATTAGAGGTCGGAAAACGGCAAATGAACGTTTTGCAGGCGCGGTGGACACGTATTGCATCGAAAGTTTGATGCAAGATGGTAAGGCTTTACAAGCAGGAACATCTCATTTTTTGGGTCAAAATTTTGCAAAAGCCTTTGATGTTAAGTTTCTTACAAAAGAGAATAAAGAAGAATATGTTTGGGCAACGTCTTGGGGCGTTTCGACGCGCTTGATTGGTGCGCTGATTATGACGCATTCGGATGATGATGGTTTGGTGTTGCCTCCCAAATTAGCACCGATTCAAGTGGTAATAGTGCCGATTCCAAAACCGACTCCTGAAATTGCGGAAGCGGCGGAGAAAATCATGAAAGCATTGAAAGCCAAAGGAATCTCTGTCAAATATGATAAAGACGACCAAAAAAGACCCGGTTTTAAATTCGCGGAATATGAGATGATTGGCGTACCTGTGCGGATTGGCATTGGCGCACGTGATTTGGCGGCGGGCAAAGTGGAGGTTGCAAGACGCGATACCAAAGAAAAAATGAGTGTTGCATTGGAAGACATTGATGATTATATCAAAAAATTATTGAAAGATATTCAATCCAATTTGTTTGAACGCGCCAAAAAATACCGCGAAGAACATACTACCAAAGTAGATGATTTCGATACTTTTAAACAAGTATTGGATGGAAAAGGTGGTTTTATCCTCGCGCATTGGGATGGAACGACCGAAACAGAAGAAAAAATCAAAGAATTGACCAAAGCAACGATTCGTTGCATTCCTTTGGATTCAAAACTGGAAAAAGGTACTTGTGTTTTGACGGGGAAACCTTCGACGCAGCGTGTTTTATTTGCAAGAGCGTATTGATTTTTGGGAGATACAACCAAAACGGGAGTAATGAAGCAAATTAGGCAGATTTTGCTTCATTACTTTCGTTTTGGTTATACCACAAAACTATTCTATATAAATTATAGATTTTTATTTATACCTGTTTTCAGCACTCATCACGTCTTCAGTGTTTTCAAAATAAACGAACCTAACTTACTTGAAAATAGAAGACCTTTAACCTTAATACAACTCATTGATTATCAATTTTTTATAAAAAAATAAATCATTTTGCAGATTTCCCAAATAGTTTGTACATTTGGGGTTTGAATCCCTATTTTATCACAAAATCGGTAAGCAAAATGAATACGAGAAAATTTGTGAGTTTTGATTGGGCGATTAAGAAAATCTTACGCCATAAAGAAAATTTTGAAGTATTAGAAGGTTTCCTCAGTGAGTTGCTGGGTTTCGATGTGTTGATACAAAACTTGTTGGAAAGTGAGGGAAACCAAGAAGATGAAAATAATAAATATAATCGGGTGGACATTTTGGTTCAAACCAAAACACGCGAATTAATGCTTATTGAACTTCAATATGATTCAGAGGAAGATTATTTTCATCGAATGGTTTATGGGATTTCTAAATTGATTTCAGAATACATTCATGAAGGGCAGCCGTATGGCGAAATTAAAAAGGCATACTCGATTAATATTTTATATTTTCGTTTGGGGCAAGGCAAAGATTATATTTACGAATATGAAGGCAGTTTTGTCGGACGCAAAAAAGGCGATACGCTCAATCCAACGAATTTTCAAAAAAAGAAATATAATATTAAAACGGTTGCGGATATTTTTCCGAAATATTATATCATTCGAGTGGGTTCGTTCAAGCCTGAAACCATTGTAGATACGATGGATGAATGGGTCTATTTTCTGAAAAATAGCGAAATTAAGCAAGAATTTAAGGCGAAAGGAATGGAACGGGCTAAAACCGTGTTGAGTTATGAAGGCATGTCACCACAAGATAAGGCGGCTTATAATCGGCATATTGAAAATAGACGTGTCGAAATGAATGTCATGGACACTGCCGAAGAAAAAGGTGCGCGAAAAAAAGCAATTCAAGTGGCTAAAACGTTTTTAGCCGCAGGTATTGATATGGATTTAATTGCTCAGGGTACGCAATTGACGCTTGAAGAGATAGAACGGCTTGCGAATGGGGAGGATATTTTCGATAATTACATTTAAAACAAATATTTTTATAAAAAATGTATTGATAATCAACATTTTACGCGTCAAAAATTTGGTGGTTTGCCAAACCTGTTTTATGTTTGTCCCATTCAAAACAACTTTCGGAGGCTTTTTTTAAACGAATTATTTTTAAAAATCAAACATACACCAATGAAATCAATCTTAAAATACCTGCTTTATGCAGCTTTAGGCTTTTTGTTTATCGGCTGTTTCTTACCCGGTAGCCTTTTTATTGAAAAGCAAATCGAAATTGCCGCGCCTGCGAGTAAAATTTATCCGCAAATTGCAGATGGCAAACAATGGAAAAATTGGTCGCCTTGGCACGCGTCAGACCCACAAGCAGCATATCAATATTCTGAACCTTCCGCAGGTTTGGGTTCTTGGTACAGTTGGAAAGGGGATAAAACAGGCACAGGCAAAAGTACTATTATTGATACCTTGACCAATCAAAAATTGCGCTTAAAAATTGAATTTGGGGGTTCAACGTCCAGTTTTTCCGATTTTTCTTTCAAAGAAAATGCAGGTAAAACGCAAGTTCGATGGACGTTGGAAGACGATTTGGGATGGAATCCACTCGGACGTTGGTTTAGTTTCGTCTTTTTGAAACGCATGTTGAGCCAACAATACGATGAAGGTTTGAAAAATTTAAAAACGGTTTGTGAGAAATCTTGAGCATTCAAAGAATGCTCAAAGTTCCAGAATCACGACTTCCCACGTTTTTTGACTCAAATGGTCAAAATAACGGTGCAACGTTTTAAAACCAACCCGCCGATGTGCGGCAATCGAACGCCAATTGTCTGCAGCAATTTCGGTAACGGTAAAGTCGTATTTACCTGCGAATAAAGCCCGATGTTGTGCATACAGCGCGTCAAATACGCCAATACCTCTGTAACCTGCGCGGACACAAACCTGTCCCATAACATAATATCGATAGGCAGACAATGGTTTGCCATTGAAAATCAATTGATTAAACATTTCTAAAAGTGGTAACATGAGGTCAATGGTTTGACAAATAGGTAAAGTAGCTGTCAATGCGTAACCAATTACTTGACCCTCTGCGACGGCAATTGGCTGAGGTTCCGCCTGCATCATCCGTTGGATAATCGCGGTCGTATAGGGAAAACTTAAATAACCTTGACTTTGCTGTGTCACAACATCAAGGTTGTTTTTAAGATTGGCTCGTTGCAAATCCAATAAATTATCGATTCGCTCGTTAGGGAGCGTAGTTATTTCAAACATTGTTGGGAAATGGTTTTAAATCGCAAATTTAGTAAAATAACTTGCATGCCCAATAGGTGGGCAACACTTTCGAGAAAATAGGAAGCAATAAATTGCTTTTTGAAAATCACACCACTTGTAAAACTCATGGCAATTTTTTTGATTCAAGTATTTTACAAAATACTTATACATTTTTTATAATTTTATCGTCTAAAGACCAGTAAATTTTGCGCAATTAATGTACTTTTGTGCGCAATTGCGGACAATTGATGAAAGCAGCAAAATAATTATCCGCTTTCAGAAACTTAACTTTATTAAATTCTCACGCTTCGATGAAAAAAACCGGTAACAAACTCCCGAAAATCTTAATTGTTGATGATGAAGCTCCGATTCGCCGCACTTTCAAGTCCGTTTTAGAACTGGATTATGATGTGGATGAAGCTCCTGACGGAATCGAATGTATCGCAAAGTGCAAAAAGGAAGCCTATAGTCTCATATTTTTGGACATTCGGATGCCGCGCATGGACGGCATGGAGGTATTGGAAAAGTTGCAGGAAATTTGCCCTGATACGCCGATTGTCATGATTTCGGGTCATGGCAATATTGAAACGGCGGTCGAAGCAGTCAAAAAAGGTGCATTTGATTTCATTCCAAAACCATTGGATTTGAATCGCATTTTAATTACGATTCGCAACGCATTAGATAAATCGGTTTTGGTCACCGAAAATAAGACGATTCGCCGCAAGGTTATGACGCAAGCTCCGCGCATTCCTGAAATTGTGGGGACTTCTGCTGCGATTATGCGGGTGAAAAAGGAAATTGACCAAGCGGGTCCGAAAGATTTAGCGCGGGTTTTGATTATTGGTCCCAATGGTTCTGGAAAAGAATTGGTGGCGAGATGGGTGCATGAACGCAGTCCGCGCCGTGACGGACCATTTGTAGAGGTCAATTGTGCGGCAATTCCGTCCGAATTGATTGAAAGTACCTTGTTTGGGCATATGAAAGGGTCTTTTACGGGCGCGTACAACAATCAAGTCGGCAAATTTGAATTGGCAAATGGTGGTACGTTGTTTCTGGATGAAATTGGCGATATGAGTGTTCAAGCACAAGCAAAAGTATTGCGGGCTTTGCAAGAGAATAAAATTACGCGAGTGGGTGGCGATAAAGACATTAAAGTGGATGTTCGGGTGGTTGCGGCAACGAATAAGGACTTGCGCGAAGAGATTCGACGCAATAATTTTCGAGAAGATTTATTTCATAGATTAGCGGTTATTGACATCTATGTTCCCGCGTTGAATGAACGGCGGGATGATATTCCTCAATTGGCGGCTTACTTTATGGAAATGGTGAGTCAAGATTATAATATGAAGGCGAAACAGTTCACGCCCGAAGCGATGGACGCGCTGAAAGCGATTAATTGGACTGGTAATATTAGACAATTGCGCAATGTGATTCAAAAATTGACAGTTTTTTGTGAAAATTCTAAAAATATTACAGAAGACCATATTTTGGATTACGTTACCTTGCGGAATGCAAGTCGTCAAACGCATGATTATAAAGAATTGTTTGACCAGTTTGATACGCTAACGCAATTGCACGAATATATTGATTCTGAATTTATTAAGTATAAAAATCGTTTGATTACGATTAAACAAAAGTAAAAGGTTCGCAATTTATAAGTAGTGTGGCGAATTAAATAGAACAACTTTTGGAGGGTTTGAAACCCTCCAAAAGTTTGATAATCAATTGTTTGCAACCAATTTAATTTCAACTACGCTCTACCATTTCAACAAAAAACAAATGTTTAGTTATTGTTTTTTAGACCTTAAAAGGAGGTAAAGGGCATAAACCAATAAAACGCCCCAAATACCCCATACAAAGGGACCTAACAAACCTGTAATTATGCCCAATGTGATTCCAATACCTGCTCGTATGAAGTGTAAAAATAAAAATAAAATTCCTTTTTACACAATCTGTAATTTTTTTTAATGAATTTATTACACAAAAATCGCAGATTGCATAAAAAGGAATGTCAAGAAATCTCAATTTTTATAAAAAATCCATTTAGCCAATTCTTTAAAAGTCACTTTTTTGCCATACATCAAAATCCCAACTCGATAGATTTTTGCTGCTAACCAAGTGAATGCCAATACAGTACCTATTAAAGAAATTACTGATAACATAATTTGCCACATAGGAGGATTAAACGCTAAACGGGCTGGCATGACTATTGGTGAAAAAAGTGGAAATATCGATGTCCAAACGGCTAAACTACTTTCTGGTGCGCTCACTGCCCGAACCGAAGCGTAAAAAGCGAACATCAATGGCAACACAAGTGGAAGAGTCATCGCTTGACTCTCGCCCAAATCGTCGCCAACTGCCGAACCAACTGCTGCAAATAAGGATGCATATAATAAAAAGCCTGCAAGAAAATAAAAGAGCATCATCGGAACGATAAACCACCAATTCATATTCCCTAATTCTGTCATGATTTGACCTATTTGTAGGGAAGCATCTTCCATATTAGGCGTGTTTGCGCCTTCTATCATCGGCGCACTTCCCATAGAGGAGGAAAGTCCCAACAAAGGCAGCAAGCACGAAACGCCAAAACTCATCAGCATCCAAACGCTCATTTGCACTAAACCTGCCGCGCCGATACCCAAAATTTTGCCCATCATCAACTCAAATGGTTTCACAGAGGAAATCATGACTTCGACAATCCGACTTGTTTTTTCTTCCATGACACCGCGCATCACCTGCCCGCTAAATCCTAATATGACAATTATCAACATATAACCCAACACACCACCCAAACCTGCACCAACCAAAGCCGTTGAATCCGATTTTTTTTGCGTACTTTTAATGTTTTTAGGTGATAATGAAACATCTGTATCTAAGGCTTCCAATTGTTTTTTATTAAAATGGAGGGAATCAATTTTGAAATTACGGATGCCATCCCCAATTTTTCGTTTGATACGCATTGTTTGTTCTAAGCCCAATTGTTCATCCGAATAATAAACAATTTGATGTTTATTTGCCGCCAAATCATTCAATTTTGGGATAACCAATACGCCATTATACGTTTTTTGTCCTTTTTTATCGGCGGCTGTCTGATTTTTAAGGTTTTCTAATGATTCGATTGGAAACAAAAAGTATAGATTACTTTCATCTTTAATCGTTTTGTTTAAAATATTACCTTCATCCAAGACCGCAATGCGGGTAATTTTATCGTCTTTCGAGGAAAAAATAAAGGTCGCAATCGCCGAAAACACAATAATACCTAACGGAGCCAACAAGGTCGTCAAAATAAAAGAACGACTGGTAACGCGTGTAAGAAACTCGCGTTGAATGATGAGCCAAATTTTTTGCATAATTGATAATTTTTGTTCAAAATTGACACAATTGCAATCAAATTGGAATTATTTTTAGACCAATGAGAAAACAATTTAGATGAATTTTTATAAAAAGCTCCTTTGGGGAGAGATGTGTTTGTTTTTTTGATTTTTTGCAAAAAAACAAACACATCTCTCCTCACCACCCCTCTTGTGGCGCGAAAATCTACTTATTGCAAATAATTCGTGAAAATTTGTGAAAATTCGTTTCGGAATAATTGAAAAGGCATTATATTTGCGTTTGGAAATTCAAATTAAGAAAAGATGGCAAAATATCAGCATATAATTATTAGCATTATTAACATCGTTCACGGATACAACCGTTGAAGGAGGTGACTTTTGCTGATAAAAATGCAATGCTCCGACTCGGTTGTAACGAGTCGGAGCATTTTTTTAATTTTTCAATCTAAAAATGTCAAATAATGGAAAAAATAAGTCATTTATCGCAATTAGATTTAACAAAAGTTTATTCTTACGCCGATTATTTGCAATGGCGATTGGAAGAAACCGTCGAATTGATTCGAGGTATTATCTTTCCAATGGCAGCCCCTGGCACTAAACATCAACAAATATCTTTTAGATTAGGCGGTATTTTTTACAATTTGTTTGAAAATAGCCCTTGTCAAGTGTTCATTGCACCTTATGAAGTGCGATTATTGGATTCAACGAAGCAAGTGAATCAAAGCAAAAATATTTACACCGTTATACAACCAGACTTATGTATTGTCTGTGATGCTTCAAAAATTGATTCGCAGGGTTGTATAGGTGCGCCCGATTTGATGGTTGAAATTTTATCACCTGGTAATTCTAAAAAAGAAATGAGTTTTAAAAAACAATTATATGAAGATAATGGAATTCCAGAATATTGGATTTTTGACCCTGACAGGGAAGTAGTTATTCGATTTAATTTAGATAAAGCGTCAAATCAATATGGTCGTCCTTTGATTTTTATGGATAATGAAATCTTAGAATCTGAGGTGTTTCCAGATTTGAAAATAGATTTAAAGAAAATTTTTAAAAAATAATTGAAAATCAATTGATTATATGTCATATAGAACATTTAAAAACCTCAATCTCCCCGAAATTGACCGTGAAATTTTACAATTTTGGGAAGCAAATGAAGTGTTTGATAAGAGTATCAAGCAACGCGCACATCGTAAATCCTTTGTTTTTTATGAAGGACCGCCTTCTGCGAATGGCAAACCGGGCATTCATCACGTCATGGCGCGCACCGTGAAAGACATTTTTTGTCGTTTCCAAACCATGAATGGACATCGCGTCGAGCGCAAAGGTGGTTGGGACACGCACGGATTGCCGATTGAATTAAGTGTCGAAAAGGAACTTGGCATCACCAAAGAAGACATCGGCAAAAAGATTTCGGTGGATGATTATAACAAAGCATGTAAAGAAACCGTCATGCGTTTCAAAACGGAATGGGATAAAATTACCGTTCAAATGGGCTATTGGGTGGATTTGGAGAAACCTTATATCACGTATGAAAATGATTATATCGAATCGGTTTGGTGGTTATTGAAACGTTTGTATGATAAAAACTTATTGTATAAAGGTTATACGATTCAGCCATATTCGCCTGCGGCGGGTACAGGTTTGAGTACGCACGAGTTGAATATGCCAGGTTGTTACCAAAATATCAAAGATACTTCAATTGTTGCGCAATTTGATTTGGTGCATAATGAATCGAGCGAATTTTTATTTGGAAAAACGGATACACCTGTTTCAGTGTTGGCTTGGACGACGACCCCTTGGACATTGCCCGCGAACTGTGCTTTGGCAGTCGGTGAAAATATCATATATGTTTTAGTTCGGACGTTCAACCCCTATACATTTCAACCTGTGACGGTTTTGTTAGCAAAAGATTTGTTTAGAAAATATTTTGTGGAGAAAAATGATGGTTTAAAATTAGAAGATT
>JAAFJT010000107.1 GCA_013298955.1 Chitinophagales bacterium | reverse complement strand
GCAAACGTAACGCGTGCTTTTCCACGTCCTTGATTGGTAAAAGCGGTCATAAACAAACTTTCTCCTGTCAAAAGCCGCTTTCCAGCAGAGAATATTTTGCTCATAAACGATTGTTGCTCGGAGCCACTGCCAAGCACCGTTTGCATTTCAATGGATTCCTCCATCATCATAAAACTGCCTGATTCCGCAATCGCGGTTTCTTGTGGGTCGAGTTCGACTTCGACACATTGCATTTCTTCGCCGTAAATTCGGTAGTCTATTTCGTGACTTCTCATTTTGGTTTATAATTTTTTTATGAATTGTTTGTTATTTTTTTGTCATTCCGTAGGAAACGCAAAAGTTTCCTACGGAATGACAAAAAATCTTAGCCTTCCGTGCCCAAATACGCCCGAATCACATGTGGATCATTCCGAACGGTTCGATAATCGCCTGCGGCTATTTTTTTGCCAAAATCCAACACTGTCACTTCATCCGAAACCGCGCTAATCATATCCATATGGTGTTCAATCAACAAAATAGAGATGCCAGCGTCCTTCATTTTCAAAATCAAGGCATTGATTTTCTCAATTTCGCCTGATGTCAAACCTGCCGCTGGTTCATCTAACAATAATAATGCAGGATTTGACGCTAATGCCCGCGCAATTTCCAATAATCGCGCTTGTCCATAGGCTAAATTTTTAGCTTGTTCAAACGCAACCGATTCTAAACCAACGAATTGTAACCATTTAAAGGCTTTCGCTTCAATCAACAATTCTTCTTTTCGACAGGCTTTGGTTCCAAAAAGAATCGCTAATAAATTGGATTTAAACGAATTATGCATGCCAACCATTACATTTTGCAACGCCGTCATATCACTAAATAATTGCAAGTTTTGAAACGTTCGCGCAATGCCGAGTTTCGCACGTTGATAGGTGTGCATCGGTTTCAAATCGGTTCCTAATGCCGTCATCGTGCCATCAACAGGTTTGTAAATGCCCGTTAATAAATTGACGGTGGTACTTTTGCCGCTACCATTCGGACCAATTAAACCGTGAACCGTTCCGCGTTTCACCGTCATATCTAATTGATTTACAGCCGTTAAGCCGCCAAATCGCATCGTCAAATGATGTGTTTTTAAAATATCATCAGACGTAGATTGAGGCATTTCATTCCATAAATCAACGTTTTCACTACGCTGTTGCAAATCCGTTAATCGCTCCGATTCGGTCTTTTCATTTGAAAAGAAATGGGCATATTTCGCCATAAACTTGCTGACCAAACCCGCCAATCCTTTCGGCAAGAAAAATAACACCAATAATAAGGCGATTCCAAAAACAATCAACCGATAATCATTGAAACGGTTGAATAAATCGGGTAACAATACGTACACGCTCACACCCAAAATGTTGCCCGTGATAGATTGCGTTCCCCCGACGATTAATGCAATCAACATTTCCACTGAAAAGTTGTAAGAAAAGGTATTGGGCGAAATGTACGCGTCCAATTGTGCGAACAATCCTCCCGCTAATCCCGCGATGCCTGCGGAGATTACAAATGCCCAAATTTTATAATATGATTTTGAAATGCCCGAATTTGCCGCCGCTACTTCACTGTATTTGATGGCTTCAAAAGCCCGTCCCCAGAAACTTTTGGTCAAATTCCGAATCAGCAATAATGCCAATATCAACATCGGATACACCAAATACAACAAATTGTTGCCTGCAAAAGAGAATCCGCCGACTTCTAAGGTGCGCATCGTGATGCCTTTTGTACCATTCGTTAAAGTTTCCTGCTCGTTGATGACGGTGTAAATCAATAAACCATAGGCAATCGTGACGACTGCCAAATAGGGACCCGTTAAGCGCAATGCAGGAAATCCTAATATGAATCCTGCCAAACCACTTAATAAAATGCCCATGATTAACGCAATGCCAAAGGGCAATTGTGGAAAATAATGAAGTGTACTTTCGGAATTTAACTCTGGACGTGCCGTTAAAATCGCTACCGTGTATGCGCCGATGGCAAAAAAAC
This sequence comes from Chitinophagales bacterium, assembly GCA_013298955.1. Lineage (GTDB taxonomy): Bacteria > Bacteroidota > Bacteroidia > Chitinophagales > Saprospiraceae > JAAFJT01. The sequence continues at coordinate 10,536 of JAAFJT010000107.1, read as the reverse complement.
CTGCGTGTCCAATAGACACATCGCCAATATAACCCACTATCAAATCCAAAGATGCAACTAAGATTGCATAGATGATGATTCGGCAAACGACACCATGTATATAGTATTGATTATCAGTGATTATGGGCAATAATAAAGGTAAAGCGATGAGTAAGTATGAAATATATTTCTTATTCATAAACGTATCTTAATGATTTACATAGGTTTCGGAAACCTTGAAGGTTTCTGAAACCTACTCTTTTCCATGAAGGGTTTCTTTTTTATACTTTTTTAATGACTTTCTTTCCAAAAATGCCTGATGGCAAAAAAAGTAAAATTAAAATTAATAAGATAAATCCTGGTGCGTCTTTGTAACCTGTTGAAATAAATCGCGCCGTCAAACTCTCCGATACGCCAATAATCAAACCGCCGAGTAGCACGCCATAACCCGATTCCAATCCACCAATTATCGAAACCGCATAGGCTTTTACGCCCAAAACCGTCCCCATCGTTGCGCTCACTAAGGTTATCGGTGCGACCAAAGTGCCTGCTATACAAGCAATTACAGATGCTAATAAAAATGAAAATAAAATAATGAAGTGTTGATTAATCCCCATTAAACTCGCCGTATTTTTATCTTCACTCACTGCTACAATCGCTTTTCCTAAAATGGAATATTTTTTAAACGCCTCGACCCCAACCACAATCAATAACGAAACAATGATGATTAAAATTTCTTGCGGATACACCCCAACCGTCCCAAAACGAAGCGGCGTATTGCCCAAAGGCGACTCAAAACGAAAATCGTCGGTACTCCAAAAAACTTCTACACTATTTTTTAAGATGATTCCAAACGCTAAAGTTGCTAAAATCCAAGCAACATTGGATTTGGATTGTAAGGAAGGTTCAATAGATGTTTTGTATAAAATCCAGCCCATGATGAGTCCAACTAAGACAATACCCAATAACATTGCGATAAATGGCAATTTCGCCGACATATATAACGCATAACCAACCACTCCGCCCAACATTAAGAAGTTTCCATTGGAGAAATTGAACATGCGGGAAGTCGCGTAAGTCATATTGTATCCGAAGGCAACTAATGAGTAAATCATGCCTTGCGCGATACCAGAGATTAATAATTGTATCGTTTCATTCATATTTTGATATATTTTTTTAACACATAGTTCACATAGGGTTACATAGGACACATAGGGGGATGCTTAGGAATGATAGCATTCCCCTATGTGTTCTATTGTAACCCTATGTAAGCTCTGTGTTATATTACTATTAACACATAGTTCACATAGGGTTACATAGGACACATAGGGGGATGCTTAGGAATGATAGCGTCCGCCACCGACAACGCCCATCGTCACATTCGCTTCTTTGATAGCTTCATGATCCGTTTTGGAGAACGGCTTATTGTAAGTACTCGTTACACCTTCAAATGGTTTTTGCAAATCTTCCAAAGCTGCTTTGATTTTTGCACCATTCGTGCCTTGTGCTTGCTCAATAGCTGCTTTCAATAAATTCATAGAATCATAACCTTGAGCCGCCGCAACCGCTACTGCAATTGGGTTTTCATTGAATTTTTTGTGATAATCTTCCAAAAATTTCACCGCTTTTGGATTCGTTGCACCCAATTCAATAAAAGTTTGAGGCATTGTCGCACCGTCTCCGTTTTTAGTAGCATTATTGATGAAATTGTTCATCGAAAGCGTCCATGAACCAATCATCGGCACTTTCCAACCAATTTTTTCCATACTATTCGCAATCGCCGCCAATTCTGGTCCGATGCCGTAACATAACAATACTTCTACGCCTGCTTTTTTTGCTTCTTGCAATTGCGGAGTCATGTCCGTGTCTTTGACCTTGAATTTACCAGTCGTTGCTGCTTTGAGGTTGCGGGTTGCCAATGCTTTTTCCATTTTATCGCGCCCGCCTTGTCCATAATTGGTGTCATCGCAAAGAATGCCCACTTTTTTCTTCTTGCGCACGTCAATTGCTTCCCGCACAATCATTTCCGATTGAACATAGTCGCTTGCGGCAATCCGAAAAATGTAATTTTCAGGATTGTCTTTAAACAAATCATTGACTTTCGCACCCGCCGAAACATTGATAATTTGCGGTACTTTTTTTTGCTGTGCATACTTAGTCGATGCATCCGCAACACCTGTGTTAATCGGACCCAACAAAGCAACGCATTTTTCTTTATCCAACAACTCTTGGACAACTTGACCGCCGCGCTCATTTTTAGCTTCGTCATCGCGTTCAACGAGTTCGATTTTTTTGCCATTGATGCCGCCTGCTGCATTGATTTCTTCAGCCGCTAATTGCACCCCATTGCGCATCGACGCGCCCATCGGGGCAGAACCACCAGTGAATGGTCCGTAAACCCCGATTTTAATGGTTTTAGGTTCGCTGCTACAACTTGTGATGCCAATTGCGAGCGAAAACAAACAAAATTTCGTTAAATTTTTCATTTTCTTACAAAAATTATTGGTTAATAATGAATGACCCGACAATAATAGGCAATTTGTGCAGAAATACCGAATTTATAACTATTTTTTTTATAAATAATTCAATGAGATGCAGCATCACCCCATCGATAGGTGGTCAAATCAAAACCCGCCAAATCCAAAACCCTATCAATCACCGTTGCAATCATCGCTTCCACTGTCTGCGGACGGCTGTAAAAACTCGGAATCGCAGGACAAATAATCGCGCCTGCTTCCGTCACCGTTTTCATATTATTGATGTGAATAATACTTAATGGCGTTTCTCGCGGCACGATAATCAACCGCCGCCGTTCTTTCAACATGACATCCGCCGCCCGAGTTGTCAAATCCGTACTAACACCGAGTGCAATCCGCGCCAACAATCCCATCGAACAAGGACAAATAATCATTGTATCGTATTTGGCAGACCCACTCGCGAAAGGAGCCATAAAATCATTGGATTCATAAAAATCAAAATCATATTTTAGATAATCATCATTTTCGAGTTCGTATTGCCAATTAAATCGAGCATTTTTGCTCATGACGACCCCAATTGCTGCCGTTTGAGGGCGCAATTGCGTCAATTTATCCAACAAAACCTTTGCATAGATGGCTCCACTCGCGCCGCCAATCGCAATCGCTATTTTTTTTTGAATTATCATATTTTATAAATTATCATCAGAAAACCAATTTCCCGATGGCAGTGCTTTCAACAAAACAAGTCAGATGTTTGTTTCAATCTTCATAGTCGGAAAAGTTATTTCCCGCGAAATACGGGAAATAATTTTTCCGACTCCGCAGCGTTTGCGATATTCATTTCTTTTAACTCACCAAATCATTCTAAAATAAATGTTTTTTATACTATCTAAATGCTTGTTTTTCATAACTCTGCCCATTGTTTGGGTCATTGGATGGCTTATTTGGGCATTGCGCACTTCCAATCCTATTTATCGTCGCCGCCTGTTGCGCACCGCCTTAGGGGGGTGTATTTTGATGACGAATCCACTTTTTTCCAATGCTGTTTTTCACACATGGGAAGTAAAATCGGTACCAATGACTGCCTTGAAAGATACGTTTGATATTGGAATTGTATTGGGTGGGTTTGGCAATTTCAATGTGCATCCTTACAAAGATAGGTTCAATTTTAATACGGCTGCCAATCGGCTATCCGATGCCATTGTTTTATACAAAAAAGGGATTATTAGAAAAATTTTAATATCGGGTGGAGATGGGCGTTTGGCAGGTGAGCAAGTCAACGAATCCGAAGCGGCACAACATTATTTACAGGCGATTGGCATCCCTGATTCCGCGATTTTAATCGAAGGCAAATCGCGCAATACGCGTGAAAATGCAGTGTTTTGTAAGCAAATGGTGGATAAAATCCAACCAAATGCCCGTATTTTGTTGATAACATCCGCTTTTCATATGCGTCGTTCAGTAGCCTGTTTTCAGAAAGTAGGCTTTTCAGCAACGATATTTCCAGCCCATTTTATCGCGGAACGCTTGCAATGGAATATGGATTCGACCTTTGAACCTGATGAATCTCTGCTCATGAATTGGAATTTTTTCATCAAAGAATGGATGGGCTATGCCGTTTATTGGTTGAAAGGCTACATTTGATGGAAAAGGAAAGCAAGTAGAATACAATTGGAACACGGATGACGCTGATTGGGCGGATAAACACAGATTTTTTTTGGGCAGTAAGTAGTTAAAGAATCGAAAAAAGAATAGCATCTAAAAGGTTGATTTACAAGATAGTATCATGTTTGGAAGGTTTGAAATCTTCCAAACGTTGTTGTCGATTCTTTAATATTAACCAATTACTTCCAAAAAAAATCCGCGCTCATCCGCCCAATTCGTGTCATCCGCGTTCCAATTGTATATAAATTTTAACAATTTAAAGCACCGCAAATGCTCAAAATCTGCCCCGAAACATACAAACTCATGTCCGAACCAAGATAAACACAGGCATTTGCCACATCCGCGCCTGTCCCCATGCGCCCCAAAGGAATGCTTTTCATAAACGATTCTTTCACTTTTTCGTCCAAAACTTGGGTCATTTCGGTTTCAATATATCCTGGCGCAATCGCATTGCAACGAATATTCCGGCTCCCAACTTCTTTCGCAATGGATTTTGTAAAACCAAAAATCCCTGCTTTCGATGCGGCATAATTGGCTTGTCCAGCATTGCCAAAAACGCCGACAACCGATGAAATATTGATAATCGACCCACTTTTTTGTTTCAACATGGGTCTTAAAACGTGTTTTGTCAGGTTAAAAACCGATTTAAGATTGGTGTGCATCACATCATCCCAATGTTTTTCAGTCATCCGCAACATCAATGCATCTCGCGTAATGCCCGCATTATTGACCAAAATATCAATGCGTCCCCATAATTTCACGACATCCGAGATTAATTTTTCGGCGGCGGCAAAATCGCCTGCATCCGAGCGCAATGCCTGTACGGTTGCGCCCGTTTGTGTCAATTCGGTTGCCAATTCATCACTTTTAGCGGCGGAGGATTCAGAAACGTACGTAAAAGCAACTTTTGCACCTTGCGCCGCCAACATGCGTACAATCGCTTCGCCAATGCCGCGACTGCCGCCTGTGACCAAAGCGACTTTGTTTTCTAATAATTTCATTGTCTTAGATTGAATGATTTTTTACAAAAAGGAGGGTCAAAGGTATTATTTTTCGTAAAAATTCCAAAAAAAACGCAAAATTTGCCGAAAATTAGGCATCTATACTTCACGCACGATAGTTTTGGGATACAATTGGAACACGGATGACGCGGATTGGGCGAATTTGCACGGATTTTTTTTAAATGCATCCTCCAAACCTAAACAATCAATCAAAAAAATCCGTGCAAATCTGCGCCATCTGTGTCATCCGCGTTCCCATTGTATCTCAAAGCCATTTGACTGTTAAGTATGAGTGGTTTAATTTGAATTTAAAAAAATAACATATGTGGTTGAATTTAGCTTGGAAAAATATCCGAAATAATCCTTTGGGAACTGCCTTGACGCTCCTTTTGTTCGCACTTGGCATTGGTTTGACCAATTTATTGATGTTGTTAAATCATCAATTGGAACAGCAATTTGTGAAAAATTTGGCAGGGGTGGATTTGGTCATTGGCGCGAAAGGCAGTCCTTTACAGATGATTTTGTGTAATATGTATCATATTGACGCTCCGACAGGTAACATCCCTTTGAAGGCTGCACAACCGTTTTTGAATCCCAATCATCCATTCATAAAAAAAGCCATACCATTATCTTTGGGAGACAGTTATCAAGGCTATCGAATCGTTGGTTCGACTCCTGATTTTGCAAAATGGTATGATTTAAAATTATCATCTGGGCATTTACCCAATCAATCCTTAGAAGTAGTGATAGGGGCAAGTGTGGCAGCGAAAATAGGTTTGAAAATAGGCAGTACTTTTAAAAGCAATCACGGTTTGGTACGCACCGATGATGGAATTGACCATGCACACGAAGCGGATGATTTTAAAATCGTAGGCATTTTTGAAAGTTCGGGTTCGGTCGCGGACCAATTGATTTTGACTCCTTTGGAAAGCATTTGGGCAGTGCATGAGCATGAAAAAGAAGCGATTCCCGATAGTTTACGCGCCATCACCAGCGTTTTGGTGCAATTTAAAGGTCGAAATATGGCTACACTCAATATGCAGCGCAACATTAATGAAAATACGGAACTCCAAGCAGCCACTCCTGCCATTGAAATCCAACGCTTGCGCGAATTGACGGGCGCGGGCGAAGCCTTGTTACAAGGTTTAGCTTATTTGATTTTAATCGTTTCTGGATTAAGCATTTTTATCGCGCTCTACCAATCCTTGCGTGAAAGAAAATATGAATTAGCGTTGTTACGGGTGATGGGTGCGGCGCGATTCGGCGTATTTTGGTTGATTTGTATAGAAGGCATTTTACTTGCATTATTAGGAAGTTTAATGGGTATTTTGTTGAGCCATATGGCAATGCAAATTTTAAGCCATCATATGATGGGAATCCAAGTTTTAAACCACAACGCTTGCTTTCGCTGCATAAGCGGTTGCTTTTTCGATTTCTACTTTCAATTTAGCATAATTGCCCTCCGACATTTTCGCTAAAGGCAACCTAACAACGCTCTCACATAAGCCTTTTATCGCCATTGCCGCTTTAATGCCGACAGGATTGCCCTCCGCATACAACAACGGATGAATATCATGCAATTGATGATTTAAAAATTGAGCCGTTTGATAATCGCCTTTCATCGCTGCCCGCACCATCCCCGAAAATTCCGCAGGATGTGAATTAGCAATGACTGAAATCACGCCATCACCGCCACAAGCTATCATGCCCAATGTAATTTGGTCATCCCCAGAAATAACCAAAAAATCTTCTGTTGTGCGGTGTTTCAAAAGATATTGTGCTTGCACCAAATTCCCAGAAGCCTCTTTCACCCCCACAAATTGAGGAGAAGCCGCCGCTAAACGCAACAAGGTTTCAGGCAAAACATTGGAAGAAGTCCGACTTGGCACATTGTATAAAATCATGGGAACGGGCGTTACTTTCGCCGCTTTCAAATAATGTTGATAAATGCCTTCCTGAGTCGGCTTATTATACGCAGGGCTGCTCGACAAAACCGCCGCACAACCTTTCAAATGGACATTTTTGAGTCGCTCCAACAAATGTTCGGTACTATTCGACCCAAACCAACCTGCCACCACTGGCACACGTCCATTGACTTGTTTGAGGGTAAAATCTAATACGTTTTGACATTCGCGGCTCGAAAGCGTAATCGCTTCGCCTGTCGTGCCAAGCGAGACGACATAATCCACACCGCCCGTCAAAACGTGTTCGATAATGCGTTCCAAAGCAGGATAATCAATGATTTCCTTGCCACTTTTAATTGTAAACGGTGTGACAAGTGCAACACCTGTGCCTTTAAAATATGAATAATTCATTGATAATTAATTTTTTGTGAAAAACAAAGAAGTTGATGCTGCAAGTTATCAATAGTTTTTGAATCGCAAAATATTTCGTACTTTTTTCCAGCAGAACCTTAGAATTGTTGAAAAGCGGCTTCTGCCAATCCAAAATGCGTATTTTGCGACACGCGCACCGTTTTCCCTGTCCAATCGCAAACCCACAAATGAAAATTTGCTTGTGCATCGCGTTCACAATACGCACCAATACATCGATTGGGTTGTTTTTTAAAAAAGAGGTTTTGAACCGTCCGTTCCACATTCGTACACGCAGAAACGGCTGGATGATGTACTGTTTGCAAGGTTTTACGGGTTGAAATATCATCTTTGCGTGACAAATAGGCGATTACGCCCTGCCCCGCCATTGGAATTAACTCTTTTGGATTCAAATAAAATGGCTCAAAACCGTCATATTTCCAATCTTTATTTTCCGTTTCCAAATACGCATCTGCATCGCCCGACAGAACGACTTGCCAATCGGCATCAAAAGCCGCTAATTGCACTTGTTCCAACAAGGTATGGACGCGTATCCGAACACCTTTTTTCAGACTCAAACCGCCGCCTGTACCCACCGCCGTTGGATGAATGTATAAAATCGACCCTGCGTTTGCTCGTTCCGATACGGCTGTAATCACAATACCTGTTGGCAACGGATTTCTCAAAGCAGCCATCGGTTTTGTAATCATTTGAATATCAGCACTTTGTAATGCAATATAAGCATCTGCCTCTGTTGCAAAGGACACGATTTGCGCCTCATCCAAAACACGATTGGCAATCCCTTCTTTTGGAGAAGCTGCTGTAATTTTGCCTATTTTTAACATCATTTGATGAAATTTGATTAATTTTGTGCAAAAATAATCAATCAAAATGAGAATTATCGGTTATATAGAACATCCCATCTTAAAAATCAGTGTTTTTAAAATGGAACATAAATTTTCCGTCAAATTTGAATCAGGTTTTGCAGAGCAGACTTACAAATTTAGGCAAGATGAACATATCCAACATTTAAAGGATATTCAACAATTGATAGACGCGCCATTCATCCAAAAAGTGGAAACCATTTTGGAAAGCATGCACGAAGTACAAGCGGCTCTTTTAAAACGGCATTTGCCACAAAACGTTGATAATGAATCCTTTGAAGAAATTATTTAACTTGGACAGGCATTTTTGAAATAGGATGCTGATGATTTTAAGGATTGCAAGGATGTTGGGAGTTCTCCTTTGCGTTCTTCAACCAAAAACATCCTTGCAATCCTTAAATCAGCATCCTATTTCAATCACTTTTCCGCCTTTCAAGCGCAAAATACGACCTGTTTTAGCCGCCAATTCCAAATCGTGCGTCACCAAAATCAAAGTCGTCCCTGTATCTCGATTTAAATCAAACAATAATTTTTCTACTTTCTGCCCTGTTTCCGCATCCAAATTTCCAGTTGGCTCATCCGCAAATAAGATTTTGGGTTCATTGGAAAATGCCCGCGCTAAGGCAATCCGTTGTTGTTCGCCACCCGAAAGTTGCGTCGGATAATGATGCCCCCTATCTGCCAAACCGACTTTTTCCAACCAATTTTTAGCAACTTTGGCAGCATTTCGGTCGCCGCGCAACTCTAACGGAACCATTACATTCTCCAAAGCGGTCAAAGTCGGAATCAATTGGAAGTTTTGAAACACAAAACCAACATATTGATTGCGAATTGCGGCACGTTCATCCTCATTTTTATCGTCTAACGACACGCCATTCAACGCAACAGACCCCGTACTCGCCCTATCTAACCCCGCGCACAAACCCAATAAAGTCGTTTTGCCACTCCCAGATGGTCCGACAATAGCGAAACTTTCGCCCGCACCCACCGAAAAACTGACTGAATCTAATACGGTCAAAGTTTGCGCACCATTTTGATACGTCTTCGTAAGTTGATTGACTTCTAACATGCTCTTTTAAAATTTTATATTTTGCCCTCAAAACAAAAATTTATTTTAAAAGGTTGCAATTCAAAAAATATTTCCTTGCGACAACGAATTTTCAGAAAAAAAAGAGACATTTGTATCCGTTTGTTCAATCTGACAAATCAAAAATCGGATAGCTGAATATGATGAAGGAATCTACGCCCCTGTCTGATGACAGCAAAATCGGCGATTTAACAAAAGAACAACAAGCTGTTTTACATTCCATGCGGCTGAGTCGGATGATTTTGCCGATAACCATTGGCTTATGCGTTGTTGCATATATGCTTTATCGGCAATATGACCCCATTGCTTTCCAAAAAATTCATTGGTCTGTGCGCACGTTTCAGTGGATAGGCATTTCCTTTACGTTATTGGTAATGCGCCATCTTGCTTTTGCAACCCGCATGCACATCCTTTCACATGGACATTTTTCTTTTAAAAAATGTATTGAATTGATATTCATATTTGAATTTAGCTTATGCGTAACACCCACTACCTTAGGTGGTTCTGCGGTTTCGCTCTTTGTGATGACCCAAGAACAACTTTCCGCAGCGCGTACTACCACCATTGTTTTATATAAAATTGTCTTAGATTCCTTCTTTTTTATCAGCACCTTGCCCCTCTTATTTTGGGCATGTGGTTCTAAAATGATTCGTCCAGACATGATAGATGTTTTTGATATAGATTGGCGAGCGCGGATTTTTTACTTTTCGTATGTTGGGATGGCGATTTACGGTACGTTCTTTTTTTATGGTTTGTTCATCAATCCGACCTTGATGCGCCGTCTTTTAAAAGGGGTGACTTCCTTACCTTTATTGAAACGATTTAATGAAAAAGCCATTCATCTCGGTGACAACCTTGTTTTGGCGGCGGATGAAATGCGCAATATTGGTTGGAAACGCCATTTAGCCGCATTTTTGGCAACTTGGGCAGCTTGGGCATGCAAATTTCTGTTGATTTCGGCATTAATTGTTGGGATTCATCAGCCGCCTATCGATTTTCAACACGGATTGTTGTTGTATGCGCGGTTACAGGCGATGTTTATCATCATGGCATTTAGTCCGAGTCCGGGCGGCGCGGGTTTTGCAGAATTTGTATTTGGCGATTTTTTGAGTGATTTTGTGAATGTGCCGA
>JAAFJT010000103.1 GCA_013298955.1 Chitinophagales bacterium | reverse complement strand
ACGCGTTGACTGTGTAAAGCCCGAACCCAACCATATTGTTTCGTCCACCCCTTCGTTTTCGGTGTATAGACGAAAAACATATCAATGGTTTTAATAGTGAAATCCGCATACACCACTTTTTCATTCCGAGTGCCTTCAAATGTTTGTTTGATTTCGTATTGCACTTGATAGTTATCAGGACTCAATTCCTTCGACTGTGCTACTTTCACCAACTCAAAGCCAATCTTCACTTGCTCGTATTTGAGATTAATGAGCCGTGTGAAATAAGCAGCAGGAGTCAAACTTGTTTTTTGGGAGCCATTCGCAATCTCAATCATAGCTCCTTTTGCAAAACGTTTTACCTCAACGTCAGCAGTATGACGTTTTTGGTTATCCGAATTGCTTTTATCTGCGAGATATTTCACGGTTTCTTGAAATTCTTGCAGGAAACTTTTAGCTTCCCCTTCAATGGCATAAGGAAGCGTCGGTTCGGTTTGGCGCGGCATTACCGTTGTCGGGCGTTGCGCCTGCAATGGCACAAGGAAGCCTAAACCCAATATTAAAAATACCTTTTTCATAAATAAACCCAGAACTAATGATGAATGATGAATCCGTCTTGCAAAGATATGTTTTTTGGGGCATGTATCAAGCCCATTCGATTGGAATTGCCCTTTCAAAAGGCATTCAAAAATTGAAAAAAACAAGTTTTAGACGTAAATTATAGACGGAATATTGTATTTTTGCCACGTCGTTCCCGTGATTGCGTCGTGCGACAGCCCACAAAAAAGTGTTACATCCCTAAAAGTGCTTCGCACAAACCGTTCACATGGCAAAACCGAACGAGTCCCAATGGTATTACCTATCTGGAACCATCTATTACATCACCGCTATCGTCGTAGCCGTTGGCGCATTTCTGTTCAAATGTTGTCCCGCAGAGACTCCGACTGTACTCAATCCACCCGTGTCAACGCCAACGGCTCCATTACCGACCGCAATGCAAGACTCGTGTAAAAACGTAGAGGAAGCCCTTAATCAATGGGTGAATCAAGCGACTTCGCTGTCTTCGGCGATGCAACTTTTGAGTCCTGAGACGAGAGCTCAAAGACAATTAGCAGATGATTCCATCATGGAGGAAGGCTTGTTGAGCGATTATTTGCAGCGACTTAGAATCCATCCGAAACCGCTTCACATCCAAACGTGTCAGTGGGATACGGCAAATCAACACATTAAAATATTGATTTTTAAAGATTAATATATTTTATAATTTTACATAAAAAATATTTTTTCATGTAAAAATTTATACAAGTCGCCTATTTTAAGTAGTTAAGTTAAAGAACCGATAACAACGTTTGGAGGGTTTCAAACCCTCCAAACGTTATACTACCTTGAAAATCAACATTTTAGTTGATATAACTTTTGTCGATTCTTTCATTTCAACTACTTAGTAGGATTTTACATATAAAATTTGGTTTCAATTCAAAACAGATTGGTTGAAAAAAGTGCGGACAGTTGCAACTGTCCGCACTTTTTTCATATTTTTTGATTTTTCTAACAAAATGAATATCTTAGCTTTTTACTTGAAGGGATTGCTCCATTTTTCCTCTGTTGCAACACCTGTATCGGTCAATGTTTTCAAAAAAGCGACCAAAGCTGCTTTTTGAGCTGCGGTCATATTCATCCGAATTGGATTTCCATTGGCATCTTTGAGGGCATTGCCCAAAGTCGGATGATTTTTAATCCCACTATTATAATGTTCGACGACTTCCTCCAAGGTTTTGAACCTGCCATCATGCATATACGGGGCAGTCTGCGCAATATTCCGCAAAGTAGATGTTTTAAACCGTCCTTTGAAAATCGCTAATTGTGGAAACGTTTCTCCCGCGCCCAAATCGGTGGTCGAAACGGCATCAATGCCATTATTGGCGGGGCCAGGCACATCATTGATAAAGGCTTCTGTCGTGTGGCAACCAAAACACGCGCCGCCCCCTTGCGCAATGGGTTGTAAGAAAAACTGTTTACCCGTATTTTCTTCGGCGGTGAAGTTCGGAAAAGGCGCACCGGGTCCATTAACTTGCGCTCGACCCAAATCATATTTGGCATTCGTGCTGACAATACTTCTAATAAATTGTGCCAACGCTTTTGCAATGCGGTCACTTGTCACCGTTTTATCGCCAAAGGCTTTGGTGAATAAATCAGGATAATAGGTTTGCGCCGTAACGCGTTCCACAACCCCTGTAAGCGTCATGCCCATTTCGACGGCATCTTGGAAAGGCATTAACACTTGCTCTTCCAAAGTGGCAGCGCGTTCATCCCAAAAAAAACGACCGCGTTGATAATAACGAGCATTTATCAGCGTCATCGAATGACGGCGCGTATTCCCATTCAAAAATCCTTTACTCAAAGTGGCGGTATCCGAAAAACTTTTGGTTTGCACATGGCAAGAGGCACAGGCAATTGTGCGATTGGAACTTAGATTTTTGTCATAAAAAAGGACTCGACCGAGTGTCGCGCCATCGTTTGTGACGGGATTAGAGGCAGGCGTATTGTCCATGCCATTGATAGAACTGGGGAGTCCTGCCCCTGCGTTAGTCGTAAAATGACTTGGTAAATTGAGGTTTGCGTAGTTAAAAACGGTTGCCGGCAGGTTCAACGGGTTGATAACGGGCGTTACAGGCGTATCCGTGCCTTTGTCGCAAGCGGCAAGCCAACAAAATAGGCTGCCTAAAACAAACAAAATTGATTTTTTCATTCAAATAATTTAGCGTTTAGACGTTTATTAGGATGAAAAGTTTAAATCAATCCAGTCAATGAAATCAATCTGTGGTATAGGCATGAGTTTTGGTTATGGTCTCGCAGGTGACACAACCGAAATGATAAACCTTAATTTTTTAAAAAGAATACAATGAAAACGGGTTTCCTTTTAGGCAAATTCCATCCTTTGCATGTTGGGCATCTTGGTTTGATACAATTTGCGTTGAAACATTGTGATAAACTCCTTATTTTGCTTTGCGCTTCTGAAAAAGAATCGATTGATGGCAAAACACGTTTGGAATGGTTGCAAAATTCTTTTCCGATGTCGCCGATTCAAGTTATTTTATTAGAATATGTAGAATCCGAATTGCCGAATACCTCAGTTTCGTCGCGCCTTGTATCCAAAATCTGGGCGACAAAAATACAAAAAATCGTGCCGCCTATCGATGTCATTTTCACCTCAGAACGTTATGGCGATTATTTAGCGGAATATTTGCATTGCAAACACATTTCATATGAATTAGACCGTCATTCCTATCCAATTTCGGCAAGTCGCCTTTTACAACAACCGATTGCATATTGGGAATCGATTGCACCTGCAGCCCGTCCCTTTTTTGTACGAAAAATCTGTATTTGTGGGACGGAATCTACGGGCAAATCTACGTTGACAGCGCGTTTAGCGCAACATTACCAAACCAATTATGTAGCAGAAGTAGGGCGGGAAATCGTGCCACAAACAGATTTATGCACTGAAAAGCACCTTGAACAAATCGCAAACCGACATGCTGAATCGATTGAGCAGCAAGTCAAAACGGCTTATAAATACCTTTTTGTCGATACCGATGTGCGCACCACTCAAGCCTATGCTCAATTTCTATTTGGCAAACCCTTGATAATCAATGATTTTGTTAAGCAAGCGAATCAATTTAGCGGGCATTTGTTCATGGATAAGGATGTCCCGTTTGTGCAAGATGGGACGCGTTTGACAATGCACCGCCGCAATCGTTTACATCAAGTACATCTGGATACATTAACGGCACAGGCGATTCCGTATCAACTCCTAAGCGGGAATTGGGCAAGCCGATTTGAAAAAGCGGTGGCTTGGATAGAGCGATTGAATTTGGAATAAAGGAAGCTTTGGCTTGATTTTTTTGCAAAAAATAAAGCCAAACAACTTAGGTTATTTATTTTTCAACTTTTTTGCTTTTTTGCTTGTTTTTTGTTGAAGTTGATTTAAGCAACTCAAAATTTAAATCTATTTTAGTAAAAAAATCATTCGATAATGCAAACAAAATTAGCTCCACTACCTACCGACAGAGCCCAAATCGTGCAAGAAAATGCCGATTATACCCTTTTTTCATGGTCTAAACAGGCGGGCAATGACCCGATTGTGGTTTCACATGGCAAAGGCGTGTATCTATACGATGTGGATGGGAAACGATATTTGGATTTTTCATCAGGTTTGATGAACGTCAATATCGGACATGCTCATCCGCGTATCGGGGAAGCCGTCTTGAAACAAATGAATAAAGTGAGTTATGTAACGCCAAGTTGCATCACGGAAGTTCGCGGACAATTGGGCAAAAAATTGGCTGAAATCGCGCCGGGCAACTTGCAAAAGACGTTTTTCACCGTTTGTGGGGCAACTGCGATTGAAAACGCGATTAAATTGGCGCGTTTATACACGGGGCGACATAAAATTATTGCGAAATATCGCGCTTTTCATGGGGCTTCTTATGGGGCGATGACCGCAGGCGGCGACCCGCGCAAATTGTCAAGCGACTCCCAACAAATGCCGAATGTAGTGCATGTGGAAGACCCGTATTGTTATCGGTGTCCTTTTGGGCAGGAACCGAGCAGTTGCAAACGCGAATGTGTGCAGCATGTGGAACGCGTGATTCAGTTTGAAGGACCCGAAAATGTGGCGGCAATCTTGATGGAAGGCGAATCGGGTTCATCGGGCTGCATCAAATATCCTGCGGATTATTTGCCTAAAATGCGCCAACTTTGTGATAAATACGGGATTTTATTGATTATTGACGAAGTAATGTCTGGTTTTGGGCGCACAGGCAAATGGTTTGGCGTTGATAATTATAACGTCGTGCCAGATATGATTGCGACTGCAAAAGGGATTACGGCGGGTTATCTGCCGCTTGGCGCGTTGATTGTCACCGATAAAATCGCGGCGGCATTCAATGATAAACCGTTGATGATTGGGTTGACCTACTCGGCGCATCCTGTGGCGTGTGCGGCGGGTTTGGAAACGTTGCACGTTTATGAAGATGAACATTTGATTGAAAATGCGGCAAAAATGGGTGCGTATTTGGATAAACGCATGGCTGAATTGATGAAAAAACATCCTTCTATCGGCGATTGGCGCAATACAGGCTTGTTAGGTTGCTTGGAATTGGTCAAAAATCGGGCTACGAAAGAACCGATGGCTCCATTCAATGCCACTGCTGCTGAAATGGCGGTGATGAATCAAGTCGCGGCTTATCTGAAAAAAGTGGGGATGTACACTTTTGTTCGTTGGAATTACATCTTTGTTGCGCCGCCGTTATGTGTGACGCGGGAACAAATCGAGGAAGGTTTGGCAATGATTTCGGGTGCATTGGCGATTGCGGATAAATATTGCGTTTAAAGATTCAAATTACAAAAAATGAATACTTATTATTGCGTGCTTATGATAATTGGGCAAATTTAGAATCCATCACGCAGGAAAAAGCCTATTTTCCAATAGGGATTTTGTATTTTGGGGAACCCCATGATAGCGTTTTGGCAAGCACGAGCGCGTCTGCGCAATATTTTATTTTTAAAAATGATTTAAAACCTAAGTTGCGCGGTCATACCGTGTCTTTTCGGCGGCAAGCCGCCTACCGCGCAACTTGGGTTATTTAAAATATTGTCAATCAACAATACGGTCGTTTAAATACAATCATTTTGTTTCCTCAATGCTCAAATCAATAGCAAGATACGCTTTCTTTTTGAAAATGCAAAAGCATTTTTATTTTTGTACGCGGTTCGATAATTTTGTTTTTGAAAAAGGGAATCCTCTTTTAATTCTATTATCTTTGTGTGAAAAATATATTTTTAAATTAAATTTGTATAAAAAAACTTCCAATCTTGATTTATGTTGCCACCATATTTAAGTCATCGCAACCTTCGTTTTGTATTATTAGAAATGCTCGAAATGCAGCAACTCACTCGTTTTGAACGCTATACAGATTACGATAAAGACACCATTGAACCATTGTTAGATGCTGCTTTGCAAATCGCAGACCAACACCTGTTTCCATTTTACATGGAAATGGACCGAAAAAAAGCGGTTTGTGTCAATGGCGTAGTTACAACGCATCCACAATTGAAAGTGATTATCCAATCCATTGCAGAGGGCGGTTGGATTGGCGCACATGCAGACCCAGAATTTGGCGGGATGAATATGCCTTTGACTTTGTTGTATTCGGGATTATTGACTTTTTACGCGGCGAATGTCAACGCGTGTTATCCATTTTTGACGCAAGGCGCGGCGAATTTGATATTAAGTTTTGGTTCCGATGCGTTAAAAGAACAATTTGTACACAAAATGCACTCTGGCGAGTGGCAAGGCACGATGGCGTTGACCGAACCACAAGCGGGCAGCTCCCTTTCGGACGTAATTGCAACGGCTGAACCGACTGAAACCGCAGGTACTTATCTTATCAAAGGTCAAAAAATATTCATATCTGGGGGCGATCATGATGCGGCTGAAAACATCGTGCATTTATTGTTAGCCCGAATTAAGGGCGCACCTGCTGGTACAAAAGGCATTTCCTTATTCGTCGTTCCCAAATATCGTTCTGAAAACAATCAATTTGTTTCAAATGATGTCACCACAGCAGGCATTTATGGAAAAATGGGGCAGAAAGGTTATGTAGCAGCGCATCTTATGTATGGTGAAAAAGAAGATTGTCAAGGTTACTTATTGGGCGAACCGAATCGTGGTTTAAACTATATGTTTCAAATGATGAATGAAGCGCGGATTGGCACAGGACTTGTGGCGGCGGGCGCGGCTTCTGCGGCGTATTATGCATCGCTCAAATATGCGCAAGAACGTCCACAAGGGCGGCTTCCAAGTAGCAAAGATGCGACCAAACCGCAAATTCCAATCATCGAACATGCGGACGTAAGACGAATGTTATTATTTCAAAAATCCGTCGTGGAAGGTTCGATTGCGCTGTTGATGCAGTGCAGTTACTACGCCGATTTGGAACGCATGGCAACTGGCATCGAAAAACATCACGCGTTTTTATTATTGGAATTATTGACTCCGATTGCCAAGAGTTTTCCATCGGAATATGGGGTTTTGTCGGTCAGTCAGGCGATGCAAGTTTTGGGCGGCGCGGGTTATTGCGACGATTTTCCAGTGGAGCAGATTTATAGAGATATTCGTGTCAATGCGATTTATGAAGGGACGACAGGGATTCATGGGTTGGATTTATTGGGTCGAAAAGTGTTTATTGAAAAAGGGAAAGCAGTGCAACTCTTTGGAAATGAAATGATTAACGAAATCTCGGCTTCTGAGCAGGCTTCCAAACCCGTTCAAAAAGCAGGTCGTCAATTGGGTGCAGTTGCGCAAAAATTGCAAGAAGTCACCCAACAATTGATGAAAATGGGTCAAGAACACGGCGCAGAAGCCTTGTTAGCAGATGCGACGTTGTATTTGGACTATTTTAGTTTGGTCGCTGTGGCTTGGATTTGGTTGAAACAAGCAGTGGTAGCGGATAAAGCCTTGCAAAAGGCAGTGGGCGATGACCGTGTTTTTTACGAAAGTAAGATTCATACGATGCGTTATTTTTACGAATATGAGTTGCCAAAAACCAAAGCATTGCACCACAGGCTGTCTTCAACCGATAAATTGACGTTGACCACTCCCAAAGAATATTTTATTTAAATATATTTTTTCAAAATAATATTTTAATAAAATCGATAAAGCAATATACGTTTTTTAGGCGATTATAACGCGCCTAAAAAACGGTATATTGTTTAATTATAATATTTTTTGTGTTAAAAAAAACAAAAAAAAATGTCAAACCAAACAAAATATCGCAAACACTTCATAAAAATATTGAATATTTTGTTTTTTTTTTGAAAAAAACGCATTTTTTTTGTTCAAACGCTTGCATCCCATCCAAAAAATGCTTTACTTTGCATTGGAATTGAAAAACAAGTAGTCTGATTTTACGAATTGCAATGATGCAACCAAAACCCAATAGAACTATGGATGATAACAGACCCGAATGCCATCCTTTAAAGTCCTGCTTAGGCACTATGAGGTTATGCGTGCATCGAAGCAACGTTCTAACGAAAACCGTTTCTACAAAAAAATTCTAAAAATTTCTGAAAAAAAGTCCTGAAGACGAGCCAAAATGAATTAGTTGGCAAGGTTTTCGGAATTATGAAGATACATCAAGATTGGTTAGTAAAATTTTTTCATGCTTTTTTGTTGGGAAGCCTTTCCGTGTAGCGGATAAGGCTTTTTTCTTTTGGAAAAACAGTGGGTTAAATTATTGGAAAAAAAGAAAACAAAAAAGGTTGCTTTATCAGAAGCACAAGTGGCTCAATTGTTGGATTTATTGGATAAATCGGTTGGATAATTAGGTTTTGAAAGGGCGATTTAAAAAAAAATTGCCTAATAAATCGTCGCTTCCATCCTTTTCGTTGCAAGAAAAGCTCCTAAAACATTCTCTAACGCATCGTTCTTCATTGATAAAAATCCGACAAAGAATCACTTTGTCGGATTTTTAGTTTTATACAACAGTTGGAACACTGTTGAAAAAAGAATCAACGAACTCCAAGGATTGATTTTAAAAATACGCAGATAGCATTTTTTTCACCGTCATAAACAGTTGTTTCCCAAACTCAATATCAGGTAATTCGGTTTTGCCATCAGGCAATTGCTCGGTAGTGGGCAGGGTGAACCCCGTAGAATTTAAGACTTTGCTGCACATGCCTGTATTGACGTAAGCGAAGGATAGAAAACTAACAAAAATAAGCACCGTCCATAAAACGGATTGCAGGTTCTTTTTTTTCATATTGCATTTTTTTTTGGCTTTGATGCTACAAATTTACCAAATTTTTACAATTTTCGTCGCTATTTTTACATTTTTTTTGTTAAAAAAAGTGACTTTTGGGAAATGCTGTTGATTTTAGTGCGTTTGTACCTATGAGATGACAGCTTTTTGACCAAAAAGTTGCAACAATTCAACCTTTTTCTTCATTTTGCTGATTAGACTGCTTTTGAAAACATATACCTTATATGAGTTAAACGAGTTTTTGCGCCGAGTTGTGGCGATGAATTTTCCCGATTCGGTCTGGGTGACGGCGGAAACGGTGCAAGTGAGTTGGTCTCGCGGACATTGTTATTTGGATTTGGTGGAAAAAAATACCGATTCAGCGGAGATTGAGGCGAAAATGTTGGCGATTTTATGGGCGAATGATTTGAAACGCATTTGTCGCACCCGCGCCGCCGAAGTCGAAGAAGTGAAACATGAAGATACCATTCAAACCGAAATCAAAAATTTATTGAAAGCGGGTTTGAATATTCGGGTGAAAGTGCGTGCCGATTTTAGCGAATTATATGGCGTTAAATTGGTGATTGAAGATTTTGATTTTACGCAAATTGTTGGGAATCAAGCCCTTGAACGCATCAATACCATTCAGCACCTGCAAAAAACGGCTGCGATGTCGCGCAATAAAAAGTTGAAACCGCCTGTTTCATGGCAACGCATTGCGGTCATCAGCAGTGAAACCGCCGCAGGTTGGCAAGATTTTAAGGCGCATTTGACTCAAAATCGCTCTCAATTTCAATTTGAATTGAAACTTTTTTCGGCGGCGATGCAAGGAATCCACCTCCAAAATGAAATGATGAATCAATTGAATGCGATTGAGGCACGCAAAGACGCGTTTGATGCGATTGTCATTGTTCGCGGCGGCGGTTCGCGGATGGATTTGGCGGGTTTTGACAGTCGGCGGCTTTGCGAATTGGCGGCTCATGCTTCTTTGCCGATTTTGACGGGGATTGGACATGAAATAGATGAAAGTATTTTAGATATGATTGCGTTTCGAGCGTTTAAAACGCCGACAGCGGTAGCTGATTTTTTGATTGAACAACAAACGGCAAATGATAGAGCATTGATTCAACTGCGGCAACAAACACAACACCTTGTGTATCAACGCATTGAGCAATCATTGACTTGGTTACAAGCGCAGAAAACACGGACGCAATGGATTGGGCATCATTACCTTGCGCAACAAACGCAACAATTAAATCATTTAGCTATGATGGTGCAAGCGCGGCATCCGAAAACATTGGCGGCACAAGGTTATGTATTCATTGAAAAAAATAACAAACGTTTAATTGATTCAATTTCAATTGATTGTAACGATATTATTCAAATTTATTTTCCTGATGGCGTGATAAACGCAGCAGTTATAGATAAAAAAATCATTTAACATGAATCCTAAAAAAGATAAAAAATCCAGCACCCTTATTTTCAAAGAATCCGAAACAGATTATCGAAAACAAGATACAGAACCGTTTTCATACGACAGAGCCATGGCAGCAATCCAACAACTTGTGGAAGATATGCAGCAACCATCTATCACAATGGACGAATTATTACAAAAACAGGAACGCGCCAATGTCTTGATTAACCTTTGTCAAGAAAAATTACGTGCCATCAAACCTAAATTTGACATTCCTTTCTGAAAAGGATGATTTTTCCCACAGTTAAAAATTATATTCACCTTACATATATATGTATTTTCTGTTTTTTATTTCCAACCAAACCGCTAATTTTGTATTCAACCATTTAGGGATTCAAAAGAGGCATATTTCATAAAGGTACATCGGTCGTTTGCCCTGCTGTAAGTGGTGGTTATAAAGGAGACTTTACTGGCATTATTGGGAAGTATTTTGTGATACAATCCTCTTTTGCTTTCACCCAAGTTCAAAATACTGGACTTGCTTATGCTTTAGGCAAAGTGGATAAAAATAGTATTGAAATAAATTATATGACGAACATTTGTTTTCTTTCTTTCCCAATACTTGTTCAAGTAGCTGCGGATTTTGGGGTTTTGGTGCAAGCCGCCGTATTTGAGGCACGATGAACATCTATTTGTACCAAAGAGGGCTTTTGGAGCGTCGAATATAAGGATAATTTACCGTGTAAAACGTGGAACGCGCCCGAATACACGCAAGTCTTGGAACAAGTGGAAACCAAACCCGCTATCTATAAAGATATTGATTTGTTAAAACGGGTGCGGGATGCTGAAATAACCGCGTATCTGTCCAGTAACTGACTGAATTATCATTTGCGCCGTGCCACCGATTGCTAAATGGATGTGCATTTGTTTTTTTTATGCAGAGTGATAATATTACACCTGATATATGAAAAGATGTATCAGGTGTTTTTTTTGGACTAACAAAATAATATTTTGTTGCGCTATTTTATGGATGAAAAGCAAAACGCATAATAACAGGTAACCTTTTTGCTTTTTCGCTCTACGTTGGCTATCGCGGTTGGATATAAAAGGGTGAATACTCAGGTGTTACGAATGCCTGAATATGCTTTTCGCTCTACGTTGGCTATCGCGGTTGGATACAAAAGGGTGCATATTCAGGCATTCGTAACACCTGTATATGCACCCTTTTGATTTTAAATAATTACAACTCGTTCTTTTATCCACTGCAAAATGTCCCGATAATCCATTTCACCCGATGCGATTTTTACCACAAAATCATATAATTCATCATCGGTTGCACTAAGTTCTTTTCCGCCAAAACACAACAACGAATGCATTGCAAATAAACCTGTTCGTTTATTCCCATCCATAAAGGGATGATTTTTAACAAGACTTTCGACCAATGCGGCGGACTTTTCTTCCCAACTGGCGTAAAATTCGGTCTCTCCAAATCCGCCGAACGGTCGCTCTAATGCCGATAACAATAATCCTTTGTCCCGTAATCCAAAGCTACCGCCGTGAAGCCGTAACATTTCATCGTGCGCATTCATTATATCCTCAATGTCAATCATGCCAATCGTTTTAATAAGTTATCATATTTCGCTACAAATGTGGGCAAATAAACAGACAATCGGATTTTGACGGGTTCTTTTGCCTTTTGCTGTACGTAGTGTAACACATCGCTCAATACCGTTTCTGGGAGTGTGTTAACTACTTCTTTGATTTCTGCTCTAATTTCCATTGTACATTGATGATTTTTGATAGTATATAAAAAATGATAAAATAAATGACTCGCCTATATGCCGTCTATTGATGGCAGTCGCTGATGTTCCACATAGAACATGAAAATAAATTACTTTCCTAAACTGCGTTTTAAATCTAATACCTCTTTTTCCAAATTGCCTATCCTGTCCATCAATGATGACACAGGTTGGAGCATTTGTATGACTCTTTCTTTTTCCGCCAACAATCGTTCATATAAATCTTTCGACGCGTAAATACCATCGGAAGTGTTTGCAACATCTCCGATGCGTATTGGTACGGGTGCATCTGCATCTGGTTGATTTATATCCACGCCCAATAATTCATTTATCTTTTCAAGATATTTATTATCAAATCGCTCCTTGCCAAAATAATATTTGTAGTTGGATGGTGTAATTCCCATCATACTACAAAATTGAGACTTGCCAATTTCACGTTCTATCAATAGTTTTTCTAAAACCTTGCCATGATTTATTATATTCTTATTCATTGATAATCAATACTTTAAGTTTTATCGTATATGTTTTATATTATTTTTTATAAATATTATTAAGTTTTTTATAAAAAATCAATAAAAAACTTGGATATGTGAATATACTACCTATATATTTGCAGTAAATTTACTGCTTATTTTAGTAACAAATGGTATTTTTTCAGTAAAAAAACTGCTATTTGTTAAGATGCTTAAAACGCATTCAGATTTGAAAAACGGTATCACCTGCAAAATAAGGCAACCCACAAGAGCGCGGGGTAAATTTAGAAAGTTATTTGAAATGCTGTAAAAGGAAAAAAACGTTTCAAAAGAAAGCAAGAAGCAAGTTTTTCACGGTACCGTTGGCGGTTTCGTTGGCTGAAATCGTTTATGCTGATGGGGCAAAAACACCTTTGGAAAAATCGTATAGAAATAGCGT